>NZ_JBFRTU010000024.1:0-58030 GCF_041474275.1 Vibrio sp. 10N.222.52.B7
CCCTTTTTTAAGTTTTTTTCGTTTTTTTATTCGTTCGATTAAAAAGAACTCAAAACGCCTCAAAAGTAGGCTTTTATCTTACATATTCTTCAGTTTTTCAGTGAACAAAGAGACTTTTTCCCAGTTTGTGTACTCAACTTCCTTCGTTGTATCCGTTTCACCACCTGTCATATTCATAATAAAGCGGATCATGGTTCTATCGAACCAGTTATAACGTGGGTAATAGAGGGCACCTGCAAATACACCGATTAAAGTCGGCTGCCATGGAGACTTGGTAAGGAACTTCTTAATATACGCACTGCCTTCTGGTGTATCTTTGCCTTGGTCTTCTTTACGCGCCGTTAAGTTAACACAGAAGAACGCAACCTTGCTTGATTGCAACTGAGTAAGGTTGGCATCAATAAATTGATATAGCTTCTTATTAAGGTGGCCATAACGAATCGATGCGCCAATCAACACTCTGTCGTACTGAGCAAAGTCCACCTTGCCAATAGTGTGCAGATCTTGAAGCTCACATTCGAACTCACTCATTTCTTCTTTTATATAGTTCAAGATTTTCTTGGTCTGCCCTTCACGGCTTGAATACAAAAATAGAACTTTTGCCACAATGTTGTCCTTAGCTACGCCAAAACGTAGGGGTCAATAAGATTAATAAGGTGAAGATTTCTAATCGGCCAAACAGCATAGATACGATAAGTACCCATTTTGCTTTGTCGTTCACATCGCCAAAGTGCACCGCGACTTCACCAAGGCCCGGGCCAAGGTTATTTAATGTCGCCGCTACCGCAGAGAAAGCACTCAACTCGTCCATACCAGTTGCAATAAGAGCCAGCATACAAACCACAAACACTAATGCGTATGCAGAGAAGAAGCCCCAGACCGCATCTACAACACGTTGTGGTAGTGCAGAACCGCCAACCTTGATGGTATAGACAGCCCGTGGGTGAACAAGACGCTTCATTTCACGAGCACCTTGCAGAGTAAGTAGTAAGATTCGAATCACTTTCATACCACCACCCGTAGAACCTGCACATCCCCCTATAAAAGAAGAGAACAAAAGCAGTACGGGTAAGAACAATGGCCACTCTGAGAAACCCGTCGTTGTAAAACCCGCGGTCGTAGAGATAGACACGGTTTGGAACAAGGCTTGGTCGAAAGCATCGTAGTACGAATCATAAGAGTGATGATTGAGCAGTAATAAGAAACAAACCAAGAACAGTACTGCCTGAATAAAGATAAAGGCGCGGAACTCAGGATCTTTCCAATAATACTTAGGATGCACACCACCTGAAGCAAATGCAGCAAAGTGAAGCGAATAGTTACATGCGGATATAAGAAGGAACACAACTGTAATCATGTTGATCGCAGGGCTATTGAAATACCCCATGCTCGCATCGTGAGTCGAGAAGCCACCAATCGCAATAGTAGAGAAGCTATGACTGATGGCATCAAAGAAGCTCATCCCAGCAAGCCAAAACGCCACTGCACAAGCAATGGTTAAGCTCAGGTAGATGTACCAAAGCGCTTTTGCCGTTTCAGCAATACGCGGAGTCATCTTGCTATCTTTTACTGGACCCGGGATTTCAGCACGATATAACTGCATACCACCGATACCCAGAACAGGGAGGATAGCTACCGCTAATACGATGATACCCATACCACCAAACCATTGTAGGAACTGACGATAAAAAAGAATCGCCTTAGGCAGATCATCGAGGCCGACAATTACGGTCGCACCTGTCGTAGTTAATGCAGAGAAGGATTCGAAGAAAGCATCGGTTACCGACACATTGGGGTTATCGGCGATCAAAAACGGCAGCGCACCCGCACTACCGATTACCGTCCAAAACAGAACAACAATCAAAAAGCCATCACGCGCTTTCAATTCATGCTTATAACGTCGGTTTGGAAACCAGCAAGTTGCTCCACAGAATAAGAGAACGAAGAAGGTCGTCACAAATGGCACACCCGCACCATCTCGATAGATCAGTGCGACGAGCGCAGGAGCAAGCATTGATACACTAAAAAGTGCTAATAATAATCCGACGATTCGAATAATTGAGCGAAATTGCATGAGCTATTGAACGAAGCGAAATGCTTCACACTTCCTAGTTGTCTTTGACTTTCGTTACCAGTGCCTTAGCACCGCTTTTATTGATCATGGTTTGGGTAAACGAATCTACCTGAAGGAGCTCTATTTCAATAATAAGCTCAACTTGAACACCATAATCCGCTTGGACCTCAACAGCCTGATGCTGAGCCATGATGGATTGTGCGATCGGCACAAAGCCATAGTCTAACTCTAGCCGTAATTTTGTGGTTATTTTTTTCTCGATAGTTTGAAGCAGCTTGAGAGCTTGTTGTACGCCACCGCCGTAAGCCTTAACCAAACCGCCGGTTCCAAGCTTAATTCCGCCAGAGTAGCGCGTCACAACAGCCGTTAATTCACCGACACCAGAGCCCGATAGTTGCGCCAAGATAGGCTTACCCGCTGTACCCGAGGGTTCACCATCATCACTGAAACCCCAAAGCATTGAGTCTTCAGGTCGACCAGCAACAAAACCCCAACAGTTATGTCGTGCTGAAGAATGCTCTTTTTTCACCTGTTCTACGAACTGTTTTGCAGCTTCAACACTTGGAGTATGAGCAAGATGCGTAATAAAGACGCTCTTTTTTATCTCTTCTTCAAACAGAGCCGACGCAGAAGGTATTAAATAAGGCTGTTCATTCATATCGTTAACTTAGTTAATAAGAGCGACGAAGTGTATCACGCGTGAATAATAAGGGTTAGAGGATCTGTGCTATCGCACAATGTTAAACAATTGTTTAAAAAATGTATTGAAATTAATCAAGCAGAGGTACAGACTAAGATAACTGGTCTTACCAGGTATTCTACAATAATAGAAAGATAACAAGATTCTCTCAAACAATCGTGGATTGTATGTCATGGAGATAGACAATGATTTACCAAGCTAACACCCTACAGGTAAAGGAATTACAAGATGGTATTGCGGAATTAAGCTTCTGTGCACCAGCCTCTGTAAACAAACTCGACCTTGCTACTTTAGAATCACTAGATAAAGCGTTAGATGCTCTTAATGCTCACGCAGGATTACGTGGTTTAATCTTAACTTCAAACAAAGACGCGTTCATTGTAGGCGCAGACATCACTGAATTTCTTGGCCTATTTGCTAAGCCAGAAGCAGAACTTGATGAATGGTTAAGATTCGCTAATTCAATCTTCAGCAAGCTCGAAGACCTTCCTGTCCCAACTCTTTCAATGATGCGTGGCCATGCCCTTGGCGGCGGCTGTGAATGTGTACTCGCTACCGATTTCCGTATCGGTGACAAGACCACCAGCATTGGCCTACCTGAAACCAAACTTGGCATCATGCCTGGTTTTGGTGGTTGTGTACGCCTACCTCGTGTTATCGGTGCTGACAGCGCAATGGAAATTATCACGCAAGGCAAAGCATGCCGTGCAGATGAAGCGCTTAAAGTTGGCTTGTTAGATGCGATTGTTGAAACAGACCAGTTACTAGAATCGGCAATCAATACCGTTTCTCTGGCTGCTAATGAAAAATTAGACTGGCAGCTACGCCGTAAACAAAAGACATCAGCGCTTTCACTAAGCAAACTCGAAGCGATGATGAGCTTTACCATGGCGAAGGGCTTAGTTGCTCAAAAAGCAGGGCCTCACTACCCAGCTCCGATTACTTCTGTGATTGCGATTGAAGAAGCAGCACGCAGCAATCGCGATGCAGCACTCGACATCGAACGTAAGCACTTCGTTAAGCTAGCGAAATCGGAAGAAGCAAAAGCATTAGTTGGCTTATTCCTGAATGACCAGTACATCAAAGGCTTAGCGAAACAAGCGGGTAAGTCAGCAAACAAAGCAACTGAGCGTGCAGCCGTACTTGGTGCAGGTATCATGGGCGGCGGTATTGCTTACCAATCAGCTCTAAAAGGCGTGCCAGTGATGATGAAAGACATCGCACAAGCATCGCTTGATCTAGGTATGAACGAAGCATCTAAGCTGTTGAATAAACGCTTATCACGCGGTCGCTTAGATGGATTCAAGATGGCAGGTATTCTGTCTTCTATTACTCCAAGCCTGCATTACGCGGGTGTAGAACAGTCGGATGTGATTGTTGAAGCAGTAGTAGAAAACCCGAAAGTAAAAGCAGCAGTACTGAGCGAAGTGGAAGGTTTGGTTGGTGAAGACACGGTTCTAACATCAAACACCTCTACAATTCCGATCAACCTGCTAGCGAAATCACTGAAGCGCCCAGAAAACTTCTGTGGCATGCACTTCTTTAACCCTGTGCATCGCATGCCTTTGGTTGAGATCATCCGTGGTGAACAAACTTCAGAAGAGACCATCAATCGCGTGGTTGCTTACGCAGCGAAGATGGGTAAATCCCCAATCGTTGTTAACGACTGCCCAGGCTTCTTCGTTAACCGTGTACTTTTCCCTTACTTTGGCGGTTTCAGCATGTTGCTACGCGACGGTGCTGATTTCACTAAGATCGATAAAGTGATGGAGCGCAAGTTCGGTTGGCCAATGGGCCCGGCTTACTTACTAGACGTTGTAGGCCTAGACACTGCACACCACGCACAAGCTGTGATGGCGCAAGGTTTCCCAGAGCGTATGGGCAAAGAAGGTCGTGATGCGATTGATGCACTTTACGTTGCTGAAAAATACGGTCAGAAAAACGGTAGCGGTTTCTACACATACAGCGTAGACAAGCGTGGTCGTCCGAAGAAGACCTTCTCTGAAGACATTCTTCCTATCTTGGCTGACGTATGTCAAGCACCACAAGATTTTGATGACCAAACAATTATCCAGCGCGTGATGATTCCAATGATCAACGAAGTGGTGCTTTGTCTAGAAGAAGGCATTATCGCGACACCGCAAGAAGCGGATATGGCACTGGTTTACGGTTTAGGCTTCCCTCCATTTAGAGGCGGCGTATTCCGCTACTTAGACAGTGTGGGCATTGGTAACTTCGTTGAAATGGCGAAAGGCTACCAAGACTTAGGTGCAATGTACCAAGTTCCTCAGCTATTGCTTGATATGGCAGCGAAGGGCGAAAGCTTTTACGACAGCCAACAAGCCAGTTCTCTGTAACCCACATTTGGAAAAGGAATAGCAAAATGAAAAATGTAGTTGTTGTTGATTGCCTTCGCACCCCAATGGGACGTTCCAAAGGTGGAGCTTTCCGTCACACTCGTGCTGAAGATCTGTCTGCACATTTGATGAAAGGCATTTTAGAGCGCAACCCAGAAGTAAACCCTGTCGAAATTGAAGATATTTACTGGGGTTGTGTACAACAAACACTAGAGCAAGGCTTCAACGTTGCACGTAACGCTGCCTTGCTTGCTGGTCTACCGATTGAGATTGGTGCTGTAACAGTCAACCGTTTATGTGGTTCATCTATGCAAGCTTTGCATGATGCAACTCGCTCTATCATGGTTGGTGATGCTGAAATCTGCCTGATTGGTGGTGTGGAGCACATGGGCCACGTACCAATGAACCATGGTGTTGATTTTCACCCAGGCATGTCAAAACACGTAGCGAAAGCGGCCGGCATGATGGGGCTAACCGCTGAGATGCTAGGTAAAATGCACGGTATTAGCCGTGAAGACCAAGATGCATTCGCAGCACGCTCACATGCTCGAGCTCAAGCAGCAACAGTTGAAGGTCGTTTCAAAAACGAAATTCTACCAACCGAAGCTCACGCAGCCGACGGTTCACTGTTCACTCTGGATTACGATGAAGTCATTCGCCCAGAAACTACGGTTGAAGGCTTATCTCAGCTTCGCCCGGTATTTGACCCAGCAAACGGTACGGTAACAGCAGGTACTTCATCAGCACTGTCTGATGGTGCATCGGCAATGCTTATCATGAGCGAAGAGAAAGCCAACGCACTTGGCCTGAAGATTCGCGCTCGCGTGAAGTCGATGGCTATCGCTGGCTGCGATCCTTCAATCATGGGTTACGGCCCAGTACCAGCGACGAAAAAAGCACTTAAACGTGCAGGCCTAACCATCGAAGATATGGGTGTGATTGAGCTAAACGAAGCGTTTGCTGCTCAATCTCTTCCATGTGCGAAAGACCTAGGTCTACTGGATGTTATTGACGAGAAAGTAAACCTTAACGGCGGTGCGATTGCTCTGGGTCACCCACTAGGCTGTTCTGGTTCTCGTATCTCGACGACGCTAATCAACCTGATGGAAGCACAAGACGTGAAATACGGCTTGGCGACTATGTGTATTGGTTTAGGCCAAGGTATTGCAACGGTATTTGAACGCCCATAGCGTTTACTGACTGTAATATTTGAAGGGTAATCTTTTGTGCAGCTATATTTATATAGCTGCACTTTTTATTGCTTGGCATCCAACAATGCATCGATTGTGTTCAGCGAACTCAACGAGAGAAAAACCAACCCTGACATCTATGCACAAAACGCATATATTCAATGTTGATGTTTCATTATTTTTTCTCGGATGATTCAACTAAAGTTACTTCAGTTTCCTAATATTCCTCCACGGAGCAGATCATGTTTAAAGCACTTGTACTAAACCAAGAAGACAAAAAAACTATCGCGTCAGTTTCTCAAATTGAAGAATCTCAATTACCAGAAGGTAACGTGAAGATTGATGTTAGCTACTCTTCTTTGAACTACAAAGATGGTTTGGCGATTACAGGTAAAGGGCGCATTGTTCGCAACTTCCCTATGGTTCCTGGTATCGACCTTTCTGGTGTGGTTTCACAATCTGATGACCCACGCTACAAAGCAGGCGACGAAGTTGTTTTAACGGGTTGGGGGGTTGGTGAAGGTCACTGGGGCGGCATGGCTGAAAAAGCGAGCCTAAACGGTGATTGGTTAGTGCCAATGCCTAAAGGTCTAGACGCTAAGAAAGTCATGGCGATCGGTACAGCAGGCTTCACGGCAATGCTTTGTGTGCAAGCTATCGTAGATGCAGGCATCAAACCAGAAGACGGTGAAATCCTAGTTACCGGCGCAAGTGGCGGTGTAGGTAGCGTATCTATCACTCTACTAAACCAACTGGGCTACAAAGTGGCAGCAGTGACTGGCCGTGCTTCTGTAAACGGTGAACTACTTAAATCACTAGGCGCGACACGTATTGTAGAGCGTGCTGAACTAGAAGAACCAGCTAAGCCACTAGAAAAACAACTGTGGGCTGGCGCTATCGATACGGTAGGCAGCAAAGTGCTTGCGAAAGTATTGGCGCAAATTGATTACAACGGTGCGGTTGCGATGTGTGGTCTAGCAGGCGGTTTTGACTTACCAACCACGGTAATGCCATTCATTCTGCGTAACGTTCGCCTACAAGGTGTTGATTCTGTAATGTGCCCTCGTGAAAAACGTATTAAAGCGTGGGAACAACTGGCTGAGCTACTACCAGAATCTTTCTACGCTCAAGCAACCAAAGAAGTGTCTTTAGACGGTGCAATTCAAGCAGCAGAAGACATCACTAACGGTCAAATCACTGGTCGCGTAGTCATTAAACTATAGGCTCTCAAACATAAAGTTATCAAACCTTAAGCAACAGCTTTAGGCTTGGATAACCCAAAACAACAAAGGGCTGATTTTTATCAGCCCTTTTGCGTTTTTGTCATTCGGGTCAAGTGAACTCAGACTCAGATCCGGTTAACCCAAACCGACATCCGCAATCCGTTTTTGAATCAACTCACCACACTCTTCTTTTACCACTCTTCTTAACCATTGTTGTGAAGCAGAAGAATCGCAACGCGAGTGCCAGATCAGTGAGTAATCAAACGGCATAAATTCAAATGGTAATGGCTTAACAACCAAGTCATAACGCTCTGCTACCAAATAAGCCAAATCAGCAGGCACAGTAATCACCAACGGCATTCTATCAACAATCGCCAATGCAGCTTCAAGGTGATAAGCACGCAACACCATTTTACGAGGCTGTTGATTGGCTAACGCGTTGTCTAATAAAGCCTTAACACCATCACTGATCGCAATCATCGCATGTGGGAGTGAAACATAGTCTTCAAGGCTTAAAGGTTGATCGGCTAATGGATGGTTTTTAGATAACAGACACGACACACCAACCGGCCCCAAGACTTCTTGATGAAGTGGTGCAATGCTGCCACTCGGACGACAGATCGCCATATCAACGCGTTCGGTGCTGAGCTGTTTAAACAAATGCTCATGCTGCAACGGAGCAAACTCCAAAGAGATATTGGGTGCTTGTTCATAAATCTTAGGCAACGCATAAGGCAAGATGGTTTGCATCGCATAATCGGTGGTAGCGATCAGAAAACGTTCGCTGCAATAGTAAGGGTCAAAGTCACTCGGACTCAGCAATTGGCGAAAAGACTCCAAAGGCTGATCAATACGCTGACTGATCTCGAGTGCTTTCTTGGTAGGAATAAGGTGCTGACCTTGACGTGTAAACAACGGATCGTTTAGTAATTCTCTTAAACGCCCTAATACTCGACTGGTTGCGGATTGGCTTAAGTTAAGACGAAGCGCGGCCTGGCTTACGCTGCCCTCTTCAATCAATACCTTTAAAGCGACCAATAAATTAAGGTCTCTACGATAGATGTCTTCTAATTCCACGCCACTTACCTAGCTGTATACGATTGCCATTAGTCACTAAGTTGTTTATAGCATGCTTTAGATAAAAAAAATCCCGCAATTACGCGGGGAAGCCCAAGAAAATTGGGGGATAGTGTCGGAATGTTGTCGTATCGGAATTCGCTTGCTGTATTCGGGTTAGTGCTCTTGCTCTTCGGCTATGCCTTGCCAACGGCGCATCTCTACCCAAATACCAATAATCGTTGCTACTATGCCAAAAATAGGCATCAGTGAGGTCTCTGTCGATGAGCGTAGTACTAACGCACAAAAAGAAATAAAACAGAGAACCGAATAAATTGTTAATCTATCTAATCCTGTCAACATCGCCACTCCTTAGCTAGTTGCCTTTGCTTCAAGTTGTTATCAACTTGTTAACTAAGTTATAGGAAATGATTCTGTTTGCCAAGCACTTATTGCATATTTTTTCTGCAGACGTATTATTCACTCGTTAGATAGATATAGAGATACAAACCATGACATTCAAACCTGAACTGGCAACCCATACTTTAGAAGCTGAAGGCCTGCGTTGCCCGGAACCAGTAATGATGGTCAGGAAGACAATTAGAAACATGCAGGATGGCGATGTGTTACTGGTAAAAGCTGACGATCCTTCGACAACTCGAGATATTCCGAGCTTTTGTCGATTCATGGATCACCAGTTGGTAGGCCAAGCAACAGAAACGTTGCCTTACCAGTATTTGATCAGAAAGGGATTGGAGGCGTAACGCCCCACCGACTATCAAGTATCAAAAAAGCCGCTCGTACCTTATGTTCTTAAACAGAACTCAGAGTACGAGCGGCTTTTTGTTTATTCGCTTCTAGATTTGTTTTGCAGATGCTCCAGCTGATGCTGAATTTCTCGGATATCTTTGCGCATCGGAATAATATGCGCGACCCGAATCCAAGCCTCTACCGCAAGTGCAGTCATGATGATGGCACCCGCGACCATTGGTAGCCACATGTCCGTCAACACCATGCCTAACAGTGTAAGTGCAAGACCAAAAGTAAATAGATAACTTTGGCTTTGTGGAGTAATACCCATATAACGCGTCAACATAGTCATGCCCTCGTGTTCTTAACTCACAAGATTAAAATATCATGACAAGTATGACAGTTATATGTCCATTCGCTCGATAAACCCCACAATACTGTAAGAGTATGACCTACAACACATTACTCTACTGATTGAGTATAATAAGACTCAATACCACCTGTTAATAGAAAGCAGCAGCGATAGCTAAACCCACGAATAGCAAGGCTGTGATCTTACGAATCAGATCAAGAGGCATCTTATCAGCAGACAGCTTACCGATGATCACCACAGGCACATTTGCCAGCAACATACCAATGGTTGTACCCAGAATCACCCACGCTAATGCATCTGCATATTGAGCCCCTAGGATAGAGGTCGCAATTTGGGTTTTATCGCCGATCTCAGCAATAAAGAAAGCGATAAAACTGGCGACAAACGGTCCTCGGTTTGAGATCTGTTCATCGTCATCTAACTTATCGGGAATCAAAATCCAGCCAGCCATCGCAATGAAACTGACCACCAGCACCCACTTTAATACTTCAGGTGAAAGATAATCAGCAACCACGACCCCGAGCCATGCTGCAAGGGCATGATTGGCAATGGTGGCAAAGAAGATAGCTGCGATGATAGGTATCGGCTTGCGATATCGACTGGCTAATAAAAGAGATAGCAACTGAGTCTTATCACCGATCTCGGCTAAGGCGACAGTTGTAATTGAAATTGCTAAAACGCTCACGACATGCTCATTTGGGATGGGGATTATTATATTTAACCAAAGACAAACCTCGCGCCCCATCCCGGTTCACGATGCTTGTCTATGGTCTTGCTAAGCACCACCAAGGTGGTGGTTGCCTCGAACGCCATGATGATTTTGCATCAATTATGTTGACGAACGAACTCATTCAATAGGATATGAATAAGTAAGCTACTCCCCAAAGACCGCGAGATTTTAATAGCCCATGCTTTCAAACACAAGTGTCAAAGTTATCAAAATATCCACTTGTGCCGAAAAACAAACATTAAAGGCACAAAAATCCACTAAACGACATTTTAGACCACTAATTAAACAAGATTACCCCTACTCGCTTTACGAATATCTCGGTATACTCAGAGGTTATTTTTCTCATTCATTTAAAAGAATCGCGCGAACCTGACTATGCAAAAATACGATATCAAAACCTTCCAGGGAATGATCCTCGCGCTGCAGGATTACTGGGCTCAAAACGGTTGTACCATTGTTCAACCTCTAGATATGGAAGTAGGTGCCGGCACCTCTCACCCAATGACATGTCTACGAGCACTTGGCCCAGAGCCAATGTCTACAGCTTACGTTCAACCTTCTCGTCGTCCGACCGATGGCCGTTACGGTGAAAACCCGAACCGTCTGCAGCACTACTACCAATTCCAAGTAGCGCTAAAACCATCGCCAGACAATATCCAAGAGTTGTACCTAGGCTCCCTAGAGGTTCTTGGTGTTGACCCACTTGTTCACGACATTCGCTTCGTTGAAGATAACTGGGAAAACCCAACACTAGGCGCATGGGGCCTTGGTTGGGAAGTATGGCTAAACGGCATGGAAGTAACTCAGTTTACTTACTTCCAACAGGTTGGCGGCCTTGAGTGTAAGCCAGTAACTGGCGAGATCACTTACGGTATCGAGCGTCTAGCAATGTACATCCAGGAAGTAGATTCTGTTTACGACCTAGTATGGAACGTAGCACCAGACGGTTCTAACGTGACTTACGGTGACATCTTCCACCAAAACGAAGTTGAGCAATCGACGTACAACTTCGAGCACGCAGACGTAGATTTCCTATTCACTTTCTTCGACCAGTGCGAGAAAGAGTGTAAAGAGCTACTTGAGCTTGAGAAGCCACTGCCGCTTCCAGCTTACGAGCGCATTCTAAAAGCAGGTCACGCATTCAACATCCTTGATGCGCGCAAAGCTATCTCTGTAACAGAGCGTCAACGTTACATCCTTCGTATCCGCAACCTGACTAAATCAGTTGCTGAAGCGTACTACGCGTCACGTGAAGCGCTTGGCTTCCCAATGTGTAAGAAGGAAGGTAAATAATCATGGCGAAGAATTTTCTAATTGAACTGGGTACGGAAGAGCTTCCACCAACAGCACTTCGTTCTCTAGCAGAAGCGTTTGCTTCTAACTTTGAAGCAGGTCTTAAAACGGCTGAGCTTTCTCACGAAGGCATCAAGTGGTACGCAGCACCTCGTCGTCTAGCACTTAAAGTAACTGCACTGGCTGAAGGCCAAGCAGACAAAGTGGTTGAGAAACGTGGCCCTGCTGTTTCTGTGGCATTCGATGCTGAAGGCAACGCGACCAAAGCGGCACAAGGTTGGGCTCGTGGTAACGGTATTACTGTTGAGCAAGCTGACCGTCTGAAAACAGACAAAGGCGAGTGGCTTCTTTTCAAACAAGAAGTAGCTGGCAAACCAGTTCAAGAATTGGTGATGGACATTGCTGCGAAAGCACTGGCTGGCCTACCAATTCCTAAAGCAATGCGCTGGGGTAACTCAGACATTCAATTTATCCGTCCAGTAAAAACACTGACAGTACTACTAGGTGATGAGCTTGTTGAAGGCGAAATCCTAGGCGTAGCATCTGCTCGTACTATCCGTGGCCACCGTTTCATGGGCGAACAAGAGTTCACAATCGACTCTGCTGACCAATACCCTGCGATCCTAGAAGAGCGCGGTAAAGTAATGGCAGATTACGAAGCGCGTAAAGCGATCATCCTTGCTGATTCGCAAAAAGCGGCAGCTGCGGTTGGCGGTACAGCTGACCTAGAAGATGACCTTGTTGAAGAAGTAACGTCTCTGGTTGAATGGCCAGTAGTACTGACAGCGAAGTTTGAAGAAGAGTTCCTAAAAGTCCCTTCTGAAGCTTTGGTTTACACCATGAAGGGTGACCAAAAGTACTTCCCTGTTTACGATGACAACAAGAAGCTACTACCGAACTTCATCTTCGTATCGAACATCGAGTCTAAAGAGCCTCGTCACGTTATCGAAGGTAACGAGAAAGTGGTACGCCCACGTCTTGCTGATGCTGAATTCTTCTTCAACACAGACCGTAAGCGCCCGCTTATCGACCGTCTTGCTGAACTAGACCAGGCTATCTTCCAGAAGCAATTGGGTACTATCAAAGACAAAACAGACCGCATCACAGAGCTTGCAGGCTACATTGCTGAGCAAATCGATGCTGACGTTGAAAAGTCTAAACGTGCTGGCCTACTGGCTAAGTGTGACCTAATGACCTCTATGGTATTCGAATTTACGGATACTCAAGGTGTGATGGGCATGCACTACGCGACTCACGACGGTGAAGACAAGCAAGTTGCACTGGCACTTTACGAGCAATACATGCCTCGTTTCGCGGGTGACGATCTACCAAGCACTGGTATCTCTTCAGCAGTAGCAATGGCAGACAAGCTAGACACTATCGTAGGTATCTTCGGTATTGGCCAAGCACCAAAAGGTTCTGACCCATTTGCACTTCGTCGTGCGTCTCTAGGTGTGCTACGTATCATCGTTGAAAACGGCTACAACCTAGACCTAACTGATCTGATCGGCAAAGCGAAAGAGCTACTAGGCGACAAGCTGACTAACAAAAACGTAGAAGCTGACGTTACCGACTTCATGCTAGGTCGTTTCCGCGCATGGTACCAAGATGCTGGTTTCAGCGTTGATATCATCCAAGCGGTACTAGCACGTCGTCCAACTAAGCCTGCTGACTTTGACCAACGTGTTAAAGCGGTTTCTCACTTCCGTGAACTGGAAGCAGCAGAAGCACTAGCAGCAGCGAACAAGCGTGTAGGTAATATCCTTGCGAAATTCGATGGCGAGCTACCAGCTGAAATCGACCTAACGCTTCTTCAAGAAGACGCAGAGAAAGCACTGGCTGAAAACGTTGAAGTAATGACGGAAGCACTAGAACCAGCATTCGCAACAGGTAACTACCAAGAAGCCCTAAGCAAGCTTGCTGATCTACGTGAACCAGTTGATGCATTCTTCGATAACGTAATGGTTATGGCTGATGACGAAGCGCTTAAGAAGAACCGTCTAACGCTACTGAACAACCTACGTAACCTGTTCCTACAGATTGCTGACATCTCTCTACTGCAAAAATAAGCACAAGTGAGACAATTACTCTAAGTCATACTCTGAGTAATTAACGGTAAACACCCAAAGGGAAGCGAAAGCTTCCCTTTTTGTTTTTGTGAACCAAGCATTTGTTTGTAGAGGTCTTATTGATTAACTGAATGAAACAGCACTCAGACTGTAGAGGGCATTGTTTGCTATAACTGACCTGTTTATTCAGGGGAAGGGAACAATGAAAAAAACAGTACTCGCGCTTTCAATACTCGCACTCAGCGCATGCAGCCAAACCAGTGACAACAACCTATTACTGACAATTGATAACGACACTGTCGTATTCGAATCATCCGGTAAAGGCACCGTGATTGCAGAACAGGAACTCGCGAAAGGTAGCTATACCTTCTCTATCAGCGATACTCAAAATACCTGTGGCACCAACTATGCGCTGGCTGAAGAAAACCGCATCAAATTCAATAAACCCCTTCGCCTAGACGACTGCGCCGAGAAGTCTGAATTAGATATCAAGATCTTTCGCGCTAACACCTATCAGTTTATGCTCAACCCACAAACCAATGAACTGACCGTTCAGATAAAGCCGAAGCAACAACAAGTACAAAGCTTTGCTTGTCCGGTTCCTAGTGACGAACCAACCATCATCGACGTTGCTCAAACCTTTGATGATGGCACCGTGGTTAGAGACGCTCTTTCAGGCAAACAAGTCACAGTAACGAATGGCAGCGTCACCATGCAGCCAGCAGAAAATAGCCAAGGTGTTCTGCTGCTTGAGAAAGTAGAACCAGAAACCAAAGCTGACTTTAGTTGGGATAACGCCACGGTTTACTTCGTAATGACTGACCGTTTCCACAATGGTAATCCTGATAACGACAACAGTTACGGTCGCAACCAAGATGGACAAGACGAAATCGGCACCTTCCACGGTGGTGACTTGGCAGGCTTAACCGAAAAACTCGATTACATAGAATCACTCGGTGCTAATGCTATCTGGATAACGTCTCCGTTAGAGCAAATCCACGGCTGGGTTGGCGGCGGTGATCGAGGTGACTTCAAACACTACGGCTACCACGGCTACTACCATCAAGATTGGACCAAGCTCGATGACAACATGGGCACCGAAGACGAGCTAAAAACCTTCATCGATACCGCGCATAGCAAAGGCATTCGTGTTGTTTGGGATGTGGTAATGAACCACACCGGCTATGCGACGCTTGCCGACATGCAAGAGTTTGATTTTGGTAAGCTCAACCTAACTGACGAAGAAGCCAAGCAAACACTTGGCGAAAACTGGACAGATTGGCAACCTGCCAAAGGTCAGAACTGGCACTACTTCAACAACTACATCTCTTACAGCGACAAAGAAGCGTGGGAAAAGTGGTGGGGCAAAGCTTGGCTACGCAGCGATATCGGCGCCTATGACTCTCCGGGCTACAATAACCTCACCATGTCTTTGGCGCATCTGCCCGATTTCAAAACAGAGTCGACAGAGACAATCGGGCTGCCTAATTTCTATCGCAATAAGTCCACCAGCGCGACCGATGAACTCAAAACACCTCGTAACCATTTAATCACTTGGTTATCGGATTGGGTGCGCGAATATGGTGTCGATGGTTTCAGGGTCGATACCGCTAAACACGTTGAACTCGAAGCATGGGCAGAACTGAAAGAGAGCACCAACCAGGCACTAGCTGAGTGGAAACAGAGCAACCCAGACAAAGCCTTAGATGATTTACCTTTCTGGATGACTGGCGAAGTGTGGGCACACAGCGTAGTCAAATCAGATTACTTTGCTAACGGCTTTGATTCGATCATCAACTTTGATTTCCAGAGCGACATCGCCCCTAAGGCGCTGAAGTGTCTATCCGATCTTGATGCTGATTACCTTCGCTACGCAGACAAGATCAACAGTGACAGCGAGTTCAATGTGTTGAGTTATCTCTCGTCTCACGACACCTCACTATTCTGGACACAGCACGGCAGCGACTTTGCCAAGCAGACCAAAGCCGCGAATGCATTAATGCTTGCTCCGGGCGCGGTACAGATCTATTACGGTGATGAAATAGCCCGTGACTTTGGCCCAACAGGTTCCGATCCAATGCAAGGCACCCGTTCAGACATGCCTTGGGATCAAATCTCCGGCGAACGTGCAGAGTTGCTAGAACATTGGCAAGCGCTTGGCCAATTCCGCCAACGCCACCCAGCTGTCGCGCAAGGTAAGCACATCATCCGTAACAGCAAGGGTTATTACGCCTTCGAACGCCAATACCAAGATGACAAGGTATTGGTTGTGTATACAGGTTCGAAGTAAACACGCACGGTTATCAAACGACATAAATTAAAAGGGAAGCTTCGGCTTCCCTTTTTTGATCACCAAAAGCGCGTTCAATAAGCAAGCTGTCACTCATTAGCCAAACTTTATAGAAGTTTTTTTCGTGTTAGAGCATTTGGCGCTATGCGTCGCAAAAACATTGCGGTATGTTCAAGGAATACACTGATGGCAGGCATAAGGTCTGCCTTACTGACACATAACAAGCAATCACAATGAATTAGGTAAAATTAGTAATGCAGTTCTCTAAGTTTGGCGAAAAGTTTAATCGATACTCTGGAATCACTCGTTTAATGGATGATTTGAATGATGGCCTGCGCACTCCTGGCGCTATCATGCTCGGTGGTGGCAACCCAGCCGCTATCCCTGCCATGCTCGATTACTTTAACCAAGCCAGTGCCGACATGCTCGCCAGTGGAGAACTCATCGCCGCCCTCGCCAACTACGATGGTCCGCAGGGTAAAGACAGCTTCATCAAATCGTTAGCAGCAATGCTGAAAGAGACCTACGGTTGGGACATCAGCGAGAAGAACATCAGCCTGACTAATGGCAGTCAAAGTGGCTTCTTCTACCTATTCAACCTGCTAGCAGGCCAACAGCCTGACGGCTCACATAAGAAAATCCTACTGCCGATCGCACCGGAATACATCGGCTACGGCGACGCGGGTATTGAGGACGATATTTTTATCTCTTACCACCCAGAGATCGAACTGCTAGAAAACCGTCAGTTTAAATACCACGTTGATTTTGAACAACTAAAGGTTGATGACTCAGTCGCGGCTATCTGTGCATCTCGTCCAACCAACCCAACGGGTAACGTACTGACCGACGAAGAAGTGTGTAAACTGGATAAACTGGCGCGTGAAAACAACATCCCACTGCTGATCGACAATGCTTACGGCCTGCCGTTTCCTAACATCATCTTTGAAGATGTCGAACCGTTCTGGAATGAAAATACGATTCTGTGCATGAGCCTTTCTAAGCTTGGTTTGCCGGGTGTGCGTTGCGGTATCGTAATTGCGAGTGAAGAAGTAACACAAGCATTGACCAACATGAATGGCATCATTAGCTTAGCGCCAAACAGTGTTGGCCCTGCAATTGCCAATCACATGATTGAAAAAGGCGATTTACTGCGCTTAAGTAGCGAGGTAATCAAACCTTTCTATAAAGATAAGTCACTACGTGCAGTTGAACTGTTACAAGACGCTATCGACGACCCTCGCTTCCGTATTCACAAGCCTGAAGGCGCTATCTTCTTATGGCTATGGTTTGATGAGCTGCCGATCACCACAATGGAACTGTACGACCGCCTTAAAGCTCGCGGCGTATTGATTGTTCCGGGTGAATACTTCTTTATCGGCCAAGAAGACGAGTGGGATCATGCCCATCAATGTCTACGTATGAACTACGTGCAAGATGATGAGGCGATGCAGAAAGGCATTGCTATCATTGCTGAAGAAGTGAAAAAGGCTTACTCAGAGCAGTAATAAGAGCTTTTAGCTTACCGCAGGTCAAATACAAAAAGAGCACCTCATTAGGTGCTCTTTCACTTTTACTTCCCGATATTTTTTAGCTCTAAGAAGGAGCTAACAGTAATTAGCCTTCTAGTAAACTATTACCATTGATAGCAATCTTACGTGGTTGCATCGCTTCTGGGATTTCGCGTTCGAGGTCGATGTGAAGAAGACCATTTTCCATGCTTGCACCTACCACTTTTACGTAGTCAGCCAGTTGGAATTTACGCTCGAAATCGCGCTCTGCGATACCTTGGTATACGAAGGTTTTCTCTGCTTCTGCTTTACGCTCACCTTTCACAATTAGCATGTTCTCTTTCTGAGTCAGATCTAATTGGTCATCAGCAAAACCAGCGACTGCCATAGTAATACGGTAGTTGTTCTCGTCTTTTTGCTCGATGTTGTATGGAGGGTAACCGCCAGAAGAGTTCTTCGATGTATTCGCTTCCATCATATTGAATAGACGATCGAAGCCGATTGCGTTGCGGTAAAGTGGAGTGAAATCTACAGTTCTCATAATGCTATCCTTTTAGTAAGCAATAGTCTTAGCTGCGAATTTTACTTGGATCTAACCTGTGTGTGACCCAGTAAACAGCTAAGAGATTCAATTCGCATTCCTCGGGTTTCACCTCTATTGGCGACAACGCTGGGACATGGCAATGAATCAATTTTTAAGTTGTGTGCTGCCAAAGTTATCCTCTATTAAGCGATACTTCGTTAGCGGTAATGAAGGTTCTGTTTCTTCTCTTGTAGAGCAAGACAGTCATCCTCTTCACAAATAGATATATGGATTGAGCAAAATAGTTTCAAGGGGTTATTTTCAATTATTTTTGCAACTCAATATTTTTCAATATCTTACAAACATAAAAAAGCACCATCCAAAGGATAGTGCTTTTTTATGTTTTTAGTTTTTTGAGACGAAGCTATTTGGCTTTAGTTCAAGGAAGAGGCGCGGAGCATACGAATGTATGTGAGCACCTCTGACACAGAAATTAAGCCAAAGAGCGAAGTATCAAAGAGACTAAACGTCTAGGTTTGCTACTTTCAGTGCATTCTCTTCGATGAAGTTACGACGAGGTTCAACTTGGTCACCCATTAGCGTCGTAAACAACAAATCAGCACCAACAGCGTCTTCAATTGTTACTTGCATCATACGGCGAGTTTCAGGATCCATCGTGGTTTCCCAAAGTTGATCAGGGTTCATCTCACCTAGACCTTTGTATCGCTGTAGGCTTAGACCACGACGAGACTCTTTCACTAACCAGTTCAGAGCATCAACGAAGCTAGAAACTTCTTGAGTACGCTCACCACGCTTAATGTAAGCGCCTTCTTCAATCAAGCCATCAAGAGCTTCAGAAAGATCCGCTAGCTTACCAAACTCTTTAGAGTTAATAAGATCGATGCTTAGTAGGTGTTCATGAGTCACACCATGAGTACGAACCACAATCTTAGGAACGCTTAAGCCTAGCTCTTCGTGTTTTTCAACTTCAAGGCTGTATTGGCTTGCACCTACTTCTTTCGCGTTTAGCTGTTCAACAAGCTGCTTACCCCAAGCTTCAACTGCCGCGTCATCATGACACTGCTCGGCCGTTAGACGAGGAACGTAAATCAGTTCGTGAACCAATGCGCGTGGGTAACGGCGGCTCATACGATCAACAAGCTTGATGCCTGCATTGTATTGCTGAACAAGCTTCTCTAAACCTTCACCTGCAAATGCTGGCGCTTCAGGGTTTACGTGCAGTTCTGCGTTGTCTAAAGCCAAAGATACTTGATACTGGTTCATCGCATCTTCATCTTTAATGTACTGCTCTTGCTTACCTTTCTTCACTTTGTAAAGTGGCGGTTGAGCAATGTAGATGTAGCCACGTTCAATCAGCTCTGGCATTTGACGGTAGAAGAACGTCAGTAGCAGGGTACGGATGTGAGAACCATCGACATCGGCATCGGTCATGATGATGATGTTGTGGTAACGCAGTTTATCTGGGTTGTATTCGTCACGACCAATACCACAACCAAGAGCGGTGATTAGCGTTGCTACTTCTTGAGAAGACAGCATTTTATCGAAACGTGCTTTCTCTACGTTAAGGATTTTACCTTTCAGCGGTAGGATTGCTTGGTTCTTACGGTTACGCCCCTGCTTAGCTGAACCGCCAGCAGAGTCTCCTTCCACAATATATAGTTCAGACAGTGCAGGATCTTTTTCCTGACAGTCAGCAAGCTTACCAGGAAGACCCGCTAAATCTAATGCGCCTTTACGACGAGTCATTTCACGAGCTTTACGCGCTGCATCACGAGCACGTGCTGCATCAATAATTTTAGAACAAACTGTTTTCGCTTCACCTGGGTTCTCAATAAGGAACTCAGACAACTTCTCACCCATTGTAGATTCAACGGCAGACTTCACTTCTGAAGAAACCAGCTTATCTTTAGTTTGGCTTGAGAACTTAGGATCAGGCACTTTAACAGAAACAATCGCCGTCAGACCTTCACGAGCATCATCACCAGAGGTCGCAGTCTTCGCTTTCTTAGAGAAGCCTTCCTTGTCCATGAAGCTGTTCAGAGTACGCGTTAGCGCCGCACGGAAACCTGCTAAGTGAGCACCACCATCGCGTTGAGGGATGTTGTTGGTGAAACAGTAGATGTTTTCTTGGTAGCCGTCATTCCACTGCATCGCAACTTCAACGGTAATACCGTCTTCGCGCTCAGAGTTAAAGTGGAAGATTTTTTGGATGATTGGCGTTTTGTTAGTATTAAGGTGTTCAACAAACGCTTGGATACCGCCTTCGTATTCGAAGTGATCCATTTTGTCTTCTTCGCGCTCGTCAATTAGCTTAATTGATACACCTGAGTTCAAGAATGATAGCTCACGTAGACGCTTAGCTAAAATGTCGTAATGGAACTCGATGTTAGTGAAGGTTTCTTCACTCGGCCAGAAACGAATCTCTGTACCTGTTTTATCCGTGTCACCGATAACCGCTAGTGGCGCTTGAGGCTCACCGTGGCTGTAGGTTTGAGTGTGGATTTTGCCACCGCGGTGGATAGTAAGAGTAACTTGCTTAGAAAGTGCGTTAACTACTGAAACACCAACACCGTGCAGACCACCAGATACCTTGTACGAGTTATCATCGAACTTACCACCAGCGTGAAGAACCGTCATGATTACTTCGGCTGCAGATACGTTTTCTTCTGGGTGCAATTCTGTTGGAATACCACGGCCGTCATCGCTCACAGACACAGAACTATCTTCATGGATAGTTACAATGATGTCATTACAGTGACCAGCTAGCGCTTCATCAATAGAGTTATCTACCACCTCAAAAACCATGTGGTGCAGACCGGTACCATCATCCGTGTCGCCAATGTACATTCCAGGACGCTTACGTACCGCATCCAGACCCTTCAGTACTTTAATACTCGATGAATCGTAATTATCTGACATAGTTACTCTCTGACTAATTATCCTTGCTCTATTTTGCCATGTTCCACATGAAACATCCTGCTATTTTCGTCATGCATATCTGCAATCTGATCAGCGGTAATAGAGCTTACAAAAACTTGAGCCTGGGTCGCCTTTAAACACTCAGCAAGACGTGCTCGGCGTTGGCTATCTAATTCGGAAGCGAAGTCATCTATCAAATAGATGCACTGCTTACCTGTCATTTGAGTGAGGTGTTGCCCTTGTGCTACTCGTAGCGCGCACACCATCAACTTCAATTGACCTCGTGACAAGACATCTTCCACTGGAGTGCCGTTCACTTTTATCTTCAGATCCGCTTTGTTTGGCCCACTAAAGGTGTAACCAAGCTGCTGATCCCTTTCAAAATTCTTTTCTAATATATCGGCGTACGGGGTGTCTTTGTCCCAGCCACGATAGTAGTTAATCTTTATCTCAAACTCAGGAAGGAAGGTCGCACAGATTTCTTCGGCGACTTCTTTGAGCTGATCAACGTAGGTGGCACGCCACTGACTGATGCTTTCTGCTAAACGGGCCAATTCTTGGTCCCAATAGCTCAGCTCTCGATAGTGCGTTGCCGTTTTCAATAAGGCGTTTCGCTGCTTATTGAGGCGCTTTACCCTGCCCCACGCATCATAAAAGCCCGACTCACTGTGGAAGACTCCCCAATCAATGAATGCTCGGCGATGCTTAGGTCCATCTGTCAGTAAATCAAACCCTTCGGGGTGAATCAACTGCAAAGGTAAGACTTGAGCTAACTGAGCCAACTTTTGCCCAGTTTGACCGCTTATTTTAACCTCTGTCGTGCCATCGCGCTGCTTATTAATGCCAATTGGCAGCTCAAATTGATCCGAGGTCATAAAACGGCCGTGTACAAACAGCTCACTACACTCGTTTTGTATGATACGACCGGTAAGTGAACTCTTGAATGAGCGACCGTGTCCGAGCAGATACACCGCTTCAAGGACGCTGGTTTTGCCGCTTCCGTTAGCCCCTATAAGAAAGTTAAAGCCTGATGACGGTTGAATGTCACAGGCTTCAATATTTCTAAACTGCTTAACGATTAAGCGCGATAAAGGCATAACGTCTTCATATTAATCTTCAATCACGACTCGGTAGGTCAACATGGGGCAGCTTATAAGCGAATTGGCATAACAACGTACATCGCGCTGTCATCTTGTGCGTTCTCAATAAGAGCACTCGCATTGGCGTCTGACATTGAGATACGAACCTGTTCACAACGCAGTGTGTTCAGAACATCCAATACGTAGCTTACGTTAAAGCCAATCTCTAGAGCATCACCGTCGAAGTTAACATCGAGTACTTCTTCTGCTTCTTCTTGCTCTGGGTTGTTCGCGGTAATACGCATCTCGCTATCCGCAAGATTAACGCGAACACCACGGAATTTTTCATTCGATAGAATCGCAGCACGAGAAAATGCTGAACGTAATTCATCACAGCCAGCTTCAAGTGTCTTGGTGGTATTTTGCGGCATTACGCGGCGATAATCAGGGAAACGACCATCTACTAACTTAGAAGTGAAGACATAGTTGTTCACTTCCGCACGCACGTTAGAGTTACCGATTTGTAGTGTTACTGGCTGTTCAGGTGCATCCAATAGCTTCACTAACTCTTGCACACCTTTACGAGGAACAATGATCTGCTTCTGAGCAAAATCCGCACCCAGTTGTGCTTGAGATACTGCCATACGGTGACCATCGGTCGCTACGCTGCGCAGGATAGAGCCTTCAATCTCAAACAACATACCGTTGAGGTAGTAACGAACATCTTGGTTCGCCATTGAGAATTGTGTTTTCTCGATAAGACCGCGAAGTTCAGCTTGTGTCACTGACACTTCAACTTCACTGCTCCAGTCTTCAATATTTGGAAAATCTGCCGCAGGTAATGTTGCTAAAGAGAAGCGGCTACGACCAGAGCGAACCTGAATACGGTCACCATCCAATACCACAGTGATCACTGAGTTATCTGGCAATCCACGGCAGATATCTAGGAATTTACGTGAAGGTACGGTAATGCTACCCGCTTCGAAATCACCTTCAAGCGTTACACGGCTGATCAGTTCAACTTCTAGATCCGTCGCTGTCATCGACAACACGTTATCTTCTACTTTAATCAGTAGGTTTCCTAGAATTGGAAGCGTTGGCCTGCCACCGAGTGCGCCAGATACTTGTTGTAATGGCTTAATCAGGTGACTACGTTCAATGGTAAATTTCATATCTTGCTCTTACGGTCTAAATGGCACTGCGTAATAGTACGTGGCCAAGATTCTGCTTATTAAGGTTAAGAATACTGTGTATTAAGAAGAAAGGGTACGAATCAAGTTCGAATAATCTTCTTTAATGTCGTGGCTCTCTTCACGCAGCTGAGCAATCTTACGACAAGCATGTAGTACCGTCGTGTGGTCACGACCACCGAATGCATCGCCAATCTCAGGCAAGCTGTGGTTTGTTAGCTCTTTCGCCAGTGCCATCGCCAATTGACGTGGACGAGCAACAGAACGAGAACGACGCTTAGACAATAGATCAGCGACTTTGATTTTGTAGTACTCAGCGACTGTCTTTTGAATGTTATCAATAGTGACCAGTTTTTCTTGCAGGGCAAGTAAGTCACGCAGTGCTTCACGCACGAAGTCGATCGTGATCGGGCGGCCAGTGAAGTTTGCATTCGCAATAACACGGTTCAATGCGCCTTCCAGTTCACGAACGTTAGAGCGTAGACGCTTGGCAATAAAGAACGCCACTTCATCCGCAAGGTGAATTTGGTGGTCTTCGGCTTTCTTCATCAAGATCGCAACACGTGTCTCAAGCTCTGGTGGCTCAATCGCTACCGTCAAACCCCAGCCGAAACGAGATTTAAGACGATCTTCTACCCCGTTGATCTCTTTTGGATAACGGTCAGACGTTAGGATGATCTGTTGGTTGCCTTCAAGCAGCGCGTTAAAGGTATGGAAGAACTCTTCTTGAGAACGCTCTTTATTAGCAAAGAATTGGATGTCATCGATAAGCAATGCATCAACACTACGGTAGTAGCGCTTAAATTCTTCGATCGCGTTGTTTTGCAGAGCCTTTACCATATCCTGAACAAAACGCTCTGAGTGCATGTAAACCACTTTCGCATTCGGCTTATTATCAACAATGGCGTTACCCACCGCATGCAACAAGTGCGTTTTACCTAAACCAGTGCCGCCGTATAGGAACAACGGGTTGTAGGCTGTACCTGGGTTATCAGAAACCTGACGTGCCGCAGCCAAACCGAGTTGGTTCGACTTACCTTCAACAAAGTTATTGAACTTATGTTTTGGGTTCACGTTTGAGCGGTGATTCAAGTCAACCGCGACAGGCTCTTCATCACGCCAGATATTATGGACAGGTTTGCGAGCTTGTAATTGCGCAGGTGCTGATGACTCAGCGGCCACATCAGCTGCAGTGCGAGTCTGAGTTGGTGTCGGTGTCGCAGGCTTTGGTGCAATCACACGCTTGCTTCCCACTTCAAAATGAAGATGTGGGATATCGTTACCGCAATATTCTTGCAGCAGACGGTTAATGCTATTTAGATACTTATCACGAACCCAATCGAGTACGAAACGGTTCGGTGCAAATAGAGTTAGAGTATTGTCATTGAGTTCCGCTTGTAACGGACGAACCCACATACTGAATTCTGTAGCTGGTAACTCTTCTTGAAGCTGTTGCAAACACTGCAACCAAAGCGAAGATGACACGGTGCCCTCACTCTATTTAAAGTAATATGAAATGACCGCTAATTTTACCTGTTGATAAGTCAGATCACCAGCAATTGATCACAGATCCAGTGAATAAGATCCAAGTTATTCACAATAAATTTGTAATTTATCGGTGGATCCACACATCTTGCCCCTAATTTACTCACACAATGATCCACTTATGCCCGGATCCTTGCTAGTTATCCCCAAATCGGGAATTCAATCTGGTTATGGTTAATAACATCTGGTTATTTATTCTAGTGAGCATTTTCCCAGTAACATCCAAACCCATAAATATAAGGAGTTACCAAATGAATAACTGGATTAAGGCTGCAATTGCGGCTATCGCACTCTCTGCTGCTACTGTTCAAGCTGCGACTGAAGTTAAAGTCGGCATGTCTGGTCGCTATTTCCCGTTTACGTTCGTTAAACAAGACCAGCTACAGGGTTTTGAAGTGGATTTATGGGATGAGATCGGTAAGCGTAACGATTACAAGGTTGAATACGTAACGGCAAACTTCTCTGGTCTGTTTGGTCTTCTTGAAACGGGTCGCATCGATACCATTTCAAACCAAATTACAATGACGGATGCACGTAAAGCGAAATACCTATTCGCAGACCCATACGTAGTAGACGGCGCACAAATTACCGTTCGTAAAGGTAATGACAGCATTAAAGGCATCGAAGACCTTGATGGCAAGACGGTTGCGGTAAACCTAGGCTCAAACTTTGAACAACTGCTTCGCAGCTACGACAAAGATGGCAAGATCAATGTAAAAACCTACGATACAGGTATTGAACATGACGTGGCACTGGGTCGTGCCGATGCATTCGTAATGGATCGCCTATCAGCACTAGAGCTTATCAAGAAGACTGGTCTACCATTACAACTAGCAGGTCAGCCATTCGAAACAATTGAAAACGCTTGGCCTTTCGTCGACAACGATAACGGCAAAAAACTGCAAGCAGAAGTAAATGAAGCATTAGCAGCAATGCGCGCAGATGGTACGCTAGAAAGTATCTCTCAGAAATGGTTTGGTGCGGACATTACTCAGAAGTAATTACTCACTTTCTCCATTCAAGGCCCACTGCTTTATACAGCGGTGGGCTTTTTGCTTTTGTGCACTGATTAAAAAACCTGATACAACAGTACTTACATATAGAACAACACTGCCAATAAAAATACGAGATAGATTATGGGATTTGACTTTAATTACATGCTAGAGCTGTTGCCAATACTACTGAAGTATTTAGGCACCACGATGGAGATGGCGACCTGGGGCTTGTTCTTTGCTCTGATCCTGTCTCTGATACTGGCGAATATTCGTGTATTCAAAATCCCAGTGCTCGACCAACTGAGCCAGCTGTACATTAGCTTCTTCCGAGGCACACCACTGTTGGTGCAGCTGTTCCTCCTTTATTACGGCTTACCACAAGTCTTCCCGTGGATGGTTGGGTTGGATGCCTTCAGCGCCGCTGTGATTGGCTTAACCCTGCACTTTGCCGCGTATATGGCAGAAAGTATTCGTGCCGCGATTATCGGTATTGATCGCAGCCAGATGGAAGCCAGCCTTTCGGTCGGTATGACAACCAGCCAAGCGATGCGCCGAGTGATCTTACCGCAAGCAACTCGCGTGGCACTGCCGTCGTTGATGAACTACTTCATCGATATGATCAAGTCGACTTCACTTGCCTTCACCCTAGGTGTCGCCGAAATCATGGCTAAAGCTCAGATGGAGGCTTCTTCAAGTTTCCGCTTCTTCGAGGCTTTCTTAGCAGTCGCACTGATTTACTGGGGCGTGGTGGTTATCCTCACTCGTATTCAAATTTGGGCCGAAGTGAAACTGAATAAGGCGTATGTACGATGATCAAATTACAAAGTATCCACAAGCAGTTTGGTGACACCGAAGTTTTGAAAGGGATCGACCTAGAAATCAAACAAGGTGAGATAATTGTCATCATAGGTTCAAGTGGTACGGGTAAATCTACCCTACTGCGTTGTGTGAATTTTCTAGAGCAAGCCGATCAAGGCACGATTTCGATTGATGATATCAAGGTTGATACTCAGAAACACACTAAGGCAGAGGTGCTTGCACTGCGTCGTAAGACCGGTTTTGTGTTCCAAAACTATGCACTGTTCGCTCACCAAACCGCGAGACAGAATATTGCTGAAGGTTTAATTACCGTTCGTGGTTGGAAAAAACAGCAAGCCCATGAAAAAGCACAACAAATACTTGATGATATTGGCTTAGGTGACAAAGGTGATAGCTACCCAGCCGCGCTCTCTGGTGGCCAGCAACAACGGGTGGGTATTGGCCGTGCAATGGCACTACAACCCGAGCTTTTACTGTTTGATGAGCCGACTTCAGCGCTCGATCCTGAGTGGGTTGGCGAAGTGCTTAACCTAATGAAAAAACTGGCAAATCAGCATCAAACCATGCTGGTGGTTACCCATGAAATGCAGTTCGCGAGAGAGGTCGCAGACCGAGTGATCTTCATGGCTGACGGTCATATTATCGAGCAGGGATCTCCACAGGATATTTTTGGTAATCCACAGGATCCTAAATTAAAAAAATTCTTAAATAAGGTTGGGATCGACTAAGGATCCTTGTGATTTTAGTTATTCTACGTATAATCCCCCGACCGGAATTTTAGTTAACCCAATCATTGACACTTTTTGTGACAGTGATTACAATTCCGCCTCTTTGTTGAGAGGCGTCGGTTTTCCTTTCTTATATAAAGAAGAGAAAAAATGCCCACGCCGGGTTTAACAAAAACCTAAAACTACTGATCAGTAAGGTAATTACAATGAAACGCACTTTTCAACCTACAGTTCTAAAGCGTAAGCGTACTCACGGTTTCCGTGCTCGCATGGCTACTAAGAACGGTCGCGCAACAATCAATGCACGTCGTGCAAAAGGCCGTAAGCGTCTTTCTAAGTAATCTTTGATTATTTTGAATAAGCTAGCCTTCGGTCGGGAGTTACGCTTGTTAACTCCCGAACATTATCAAAATGTCTTCAAGCAAGCTCATCGAGCTGGCTCCCCTCATTTCACCATCATTGCCCGAAATAACTCTCTTTCAAATCCTCGTCTTGGATTAGCCGTTCCGAAAAAGCAGATTAAAACCGCCGTGGGTCGTAACCGATTCAAGCGTCTTACTCGTGAAAGCTTTCGTAACACTCAACACAAACTTCCTAACAAAGATTTTGTTGTAATCGCTAAGAAGAGCGCGCAAGATTTAAGCAATGAAGAAATGTTCAAGCTACTCGACAAATTATGGCTTCGCCTGTCTCGCCCTTCGCGTGGATAGCGCTAATACCCATCTATTTTTATAGATGGTTTATTAGTCCACTCATCGGCCCACGCTGCCGATTTACTCCAACCTGCTCTTTATATGCGATAGAAGCATTGAAAGCTCACGGTTTTGTAAAAGGGTGTTGGTTATCAGGCAAACGTCTATTAAAATGCCATCCTTTGAACGAAGGGGGCTTTGACCCCGTTCCACCAGTCCAAAAACAAGACAGAGATAAATAACGATGGATTCTCAACGTAATATCCTGTTAATCGCATTGGCTTTGGTTTCTTTCCTACTGTTCCAACAATGGAACGTAGCTCAGAATCCAGCACCACAAGCGGTTGAGCAGGCACAATCTGGCAGCACCCTACCAGCGCCATCTTATGCAGATGATCTAGACCCGGCTCCTGGTCAAGTTGCTTCTTCTGCTAAAACTATCACAGTAACAACTGATGTACTGACTCTGTCAATTGATACGGTTGGTGGTGATGTCGTTAAAGCAAACCTAAACGATTACTCTGCTGAGTTCGATTCTGAAGATACGTTTGTTCTTCTTAAAAACGAACCAGGTCACCAATTTATCGCACAAAGCGGTCTAGTGGGTCCTCAAGGTATCGATTTAAGCAGCACAAACCGCCCAAGCTACACAGTTTCAGCAGACAGCTTCACGCTTGCTGATGGTCAGGATGAACTACGCATCCCGATGACTTACCAAGCGAACGGCCTTGATTACACGAAAACATTCATCCTTAAGCGTGGCAGCTACGCAATGGATGTTGAATACGATGTAGTCAACAACTCTGGTAACAACGCGACATTCGGCATGTACGCTCACCTGCGTCAGAACGTAATGGATGACGGCGGTAGCCTAACAATGCCAACTTACCGTGGTGGTGCTTACTCTACGGAAGATACGCGTTACAAAAAATACAGCTTCGACGACATGCAAGATCGCAACCTGTCTCTTAACCTAGCAAACGGTCAAGGTTGGGCAGCGATGATTCAGCACTACTTTGCAAGTGCTTGGATCCCACGCGACGAAGCAGGCAGCAACCTTTACACTCGTGTAATCGGTAACCTAGGCGACATCGGTGTTCGTATGCCGAACAAGACTATCGCTAATGGCGACGAAGCGAGCTTCAAAGCAACGCTTTGGGTTGGTCCTAAACTTCAAGACCAAATGGCTGAAACTGCACCTAACCTAGACCTAGTAGTTGACTACGGTTGGTTATGGTTCATTGCTAAACCACTTCATACTCTGCTTTCGTTCATTCAAGGCATCGTTGTGAACTGGGGTCTGGCAATCATCTGTCTAACTTTCATCGTTCGTGGTGCTATGTACCCACTAACGAAAGCTCAGTACACGTCTATGGCGAAAATGCGTATGCTTCAGCCTAAGCTGACTGCAATGCGTGAGCGTATCGGCGACGACCGTCAACGCATGAGCCAAGAAATGATGGAGCTTTACAAGAAAGAGAAAGTAAACCCACTAGGTGGCTGTTTACCTATCCTTCTGCAAATGCCTATCTTCATTTCGCTATACTGGGCACTAATGGAGTCTGTTGAACTGCGTCACTCACCGTTCTTCGGTTGGATTACTGACCTTTCAGCACAAGACCCATACTACATCTTGCCACTTCTGATGGGTGCTTCAATGTTCCTAATCCAGAAGATGAGCCCGACAACTGTAACGGATCCAATGCAGCAGAAGATCATGACCTTTATGCCGGTTATGTTCACATTCTTCTTCCTGTTCTTCCCTTCAGGTCTGGTTCTATACTGGCTAGTATCGAACATCGTAACTCTGATTCAGCAAACGCTTATCTACCGCGCGCTGGAAAAGAAAGGCTTACATTCTAAGTAAGTTCGATAATAGAAAGAGACAAAGAAAGGCGACCAAAAGGTCGCCTTTTTGTTTTTAGCTGATTACAATTCAGCTAATTGATTAATCGTGAGCGCCCCTTTTTGGCTTTCACATGCTAGCAGGCACAACTATGACTACAGATACGATTGTTGCTCAAGCGACTGCACCCGGCCGTGGCGGTGTCGGTATTATTCGCGTTTCAGGCCCACAAGCAGCCCAAGTTGCGCTTGAAGTTACCGGCAAAGTACTGAAACCACGTTACGCTGAGTACACCCCTTTTAAATCTCACGATGGTTTAGAGCTAGACCAAGGCATCGCGCTTTACTTTCCTAACCCGCACTCGTTTACCGGTGAAGACGTTTTAGAGCTGCAAGGCCACGGTGGTCCTGTGGTAATGGATATGCTCATCAAGCGCATCCTCGCTATTCCAGGGCTACGCGCAGCACGCCCAGGTGAGTTCTCGGAGCGTGCCTTCTTGAACGACAAGATGGATTTAACCCAAGCAGAAGCGATTGCTGACCTCATTGATGCCAGTTCAGAAGAAGCGGCGAAATCAGCTCTGCAATCGTTGCAAGGTGAGTTCTCGAAACGCATTAATACGCTGGTGGACTCTCTGATTCACTTACGCATCTATGTTGAAGCCGCTATCGACTTCCCAGAAGAAGAGATTGATTTCCTTGCTGACGGTAAAGTAAGTGCTGACTTACAAGCTATCATCGACAACCTCGAAGCGGTTCGCCAAGAAGCCAATCAAGGTGCCATCATGCGTGAAGGTATGAAGGTGGTGATTGCAGGTCGTCCTAATGCCGGTAAGTCGAGCTTACTGAATGCATTATCGGGTAAAGACTCCGCGATTGTGACTGATATTGCAGGTACAACCCGTGATGTACTTCGTGAACATATCCATATTGATGGTATGCCACTGCACATTATTGATACCGCAGGCCTGCGTGAAGCCTCGGATGAAGTCGAAAAAATCGGTATTGAACGCGCTTGGGAAGAAATTGCTCAAGCCGATCGCGTTTTATTTATGGTCGATGGCACCACTACCGATGCAACCGACCCGAAAGATATCTGGCCAGATTTCGTTGATCGTCTGCCGAATAACATCGGAATGACCGTGATTCGTAACAAAGCCGATCAAACCGGTGAAGATCTCGGGATTTGCCATGTTAATGATCCAACTCTGATTCGACTATCAGCAAAGACGGGACAAGGCGTTGATGCACTACGTAATCACTTAAAAGATTGCATGGGCTTTGCTGGTGGCAATGAAGGTGGCTTCATGGCACGTCGTCGCCACTTAGATGCCCTAGAACGCGCATCTGAGCATCTAGATATTGGCCAGCAACAGCTCGAAGGCTATATGGCAGGGGAAATCTTGGCAGAAGAACTGCGTATAACGCAGCAACACCTTAACGAGATTACTGGTGAATTCAGTTCCGATGACCTACTCGGCCGTATCTTCACCTCTTTCTGTATTGGTAAATAACCTTTAAAGGCCGGCTCATGCTGGCCTTTTTCTTTAGTAAGGACAGCTTAATGATCCACATTATTACAGGCAGCACCTTAGGTGGTGCAGAGTACGTTGGCGATCACCTTAATGATCTTCTTGAAGAGCAAGGCCACGAGATCACCCTTCATAATCAGCCTGAATTCGATGATATTCCCCAACAAGGCTTTTGGTTGCTGGTGACTTCAACTCATGGTGCGGGTGAATTTCCAGATAATATTAAGCCGTTTATCGACGCATTGACCCAGCAATCTCCAGATTTAAGCCCGGTTCGCTTTGCTGTCGTGGCGCTTGGTGATTCGAGTTACGATACCTTCTGTTTGGCGGGAAAATCAGTCCACAGCCAGATGAAAGAGCTCGGTGCTCAGCCTATTTCTGACTGTTTTACCATCGATGTATTGGAAACTCCGGTACCAGAAGACGCAGTAGAAGCTTGGTTCAACGATCATAGCGACCAGTTTTAACCTCTCTCCTCTCTCAAAAAGCGGCTTATGCCGCTTTTTTTGTCTCTGAACATCGTGATTGTGAATAACTTTTTTTCAAAAACATCGAAAATTAGCGATCTATTTTCAATTTCTTCTGTGGATAAGATCATACATATACGGTGATTAACCTACAGTTATCCAAATAACAAGTTTTAGGCTAATTTCCTCCTGTGAATAAGTAGCCATTTTGATCCCAGCTAATCCTCATCCTGATCAAAGTTAGATCACATCATTTGATCCAAAAAAGATCCATGATCTCGTTGATCATTTCCGACTTATCCACAGATACCCTCGATCCTAATAATAGATCTAATAAAAGATCTCCTTAAAGATCTTATCTATATTAATTAAAAACAGCTTTTTCGAAAAATCCCAAAAACGTTTTCTCAGGCTATGAAAACAGGTAGAATATCGCTCCTTTTTATCAATCTAGAAAACGTTTGAATACCTGAGGTCGGTTCATGCTTTATCACGAAAAATTTGACGTCATCGTTGTTGGTGGTGGCCATGCAGGAACGGAAGCCGCACTCGCATCTGCACGTACTGGTCAAAGTACGTTATTACTTACTCATAATATCGATACACTAGGACAAATGTCTTGTAACCCAGCCATTGGCGGGATCGGTAAGGGCCACTTGGTAAAAGAGGTCGATGCAATGGGTGGATTAATGGCGCAAGCTATTGATCATGCAGGTATTCAGTTCAGAACATTGAACGCATCAAAAGGCCCTGCGGTTCGTGCTACTCGTGCACAAGCTGACCGCGCACTGTACAAAGCCTTTGTTCGTAACGTTCTTGAAAACACGCCAAACCTGACTTTGTTCCAACAGTCGGTTGATGACTTGATCGTTGAACAGGATCAAGTGGTAGGTGTGGTAACGCAGATGGGCCTTAAGTTCCGCGCAAGCGCTGTGGTTCTGACTGTGGGCACATTCCTAGGCGGCAAGATCCATATTGGTATGGAAAGTTCTTCAGGTGGCCGTGCTGGTGATCCACCATCGATCGCACTGGCTGACCGTCTTCGTGATCTTCCATTCCGAGTTGATCGCCTGAAAACAGGTACTCCTCCTCGTATCGATGCGCGTAGCGTTGATTTTTCTGAGCTTGAGGTTCAGCACGGTGATAACCCGACGCCTGTTTTCTCGTTCATGGGCAGCCGAGCTCAACAACCTCGTCAAATTCCATGTTACATCACGCATACCAATGAAAATACGCATGACGTAATTCGTGCCAACCTTGATCGCAGCCCTATGTACGCGGGTGTGATTGAAGGCATTGGCCCTCGTTACTGCCCTTCGATTGAAGACAAAGTAATGCGTTTTGCTGACAAGAACAGTCACCAAATTTTTATTGAGCCAGAAGGTCTAACGACTCACGAGCTATACCCGAATGGTATCTCTACCAGTCTGCCGTTTGATGTACAGGTTCAAATTGTTCGTTCGATGAAGGGCTTTGAAAATGCTCATATCGTTCGCCCTGGCTATGCGATTGAGTACGATTTCTTTGATCCTCGCGACCTTAAGCTGACTTACGAAACTAAGTTTATCAAAGGTCTATTCTTTGCGGGTCAAATCAACGGTACCACTGGCTATGAAGAAGCGGCTGCACAAGGCTTGATGGCCGGTCTGAATGCAAGTTTGTTTACTCAAGGCAAAGAAGGCTGGAGTCCACGTCGTGACCAAGCTTACATGGGCGTGCTTATCGACGACCTATCTACCATGGGTACCAAAGAACCTTACCGCATGTTTACGTCTCGCGCGGAATACCGTCTGCTGCTTCGTGAAGACAACGCCGATATCCGTTTGACTGAAAAGTCGCGTGAACTTGGCCTTGTTGATGACGCTCGTTGGGCTCGTTTCAACGAGAAGATGGAAAACATGGAGAAGGAGCGTCAACGTCTGAAAGAGACTTGGATTAATCCAAAATCTGAAGATATTGATCAACTGAACCAAATTCTGAAAACACCAATGTCTCGTGAAGCGAGCGGTGAAGATCTTCTTCGTCGCCCTGAAATGACTTATTCACAGTTAACCGCATTGGATCGTTTTGGTCCTGCACTGGAAGATCAACAAGCGTCTGAGCAAGTTGAGATCCAAGTGAAGTACGATGGTTACATTCAGCGTCAACAAGACGAAATTGAAAAATCACTGCGTCATGAAAACACCAAACTGCCTGCTGATATCGATTACAGCAAGGTAAAAGGACTTTCTAACGAAGTGGTTCTTAAACTAACGACAGCTAAGCCTGACTCAATTGGTATTGCTTCGCGAATTTCAGGTATCACACCTGCAGCAATCTCAATTCTGTTGGTTTACTTGAAAAAACACGGCCTGTTGAAAAAAGGTGAGGAAGCATAATGAGCGCATTACGCGAAAAACTGGATCACCTTATTGGCCAGACTGAACTTGAAGTATCTGAAAAACAACGTGGCCAGTTGGTTGGCTACGTTGAGTTACTGAACAAGTGGAACAAAGCTTATAACCTAACATCAGTTCGTGACCCACAAGAAATGATGGTGAAACATATCTTAGATAGCATCATTGTTAGCACTCACTTACAAGGTAAGCGCTTTATCGATGTGGGTACGGGACCTGGTCTTCCTGGGATTCCGCTCTCAATCATGAATCCAGACTGCGAATTTTACTTGCTAGACAGCCTAGGTAAGCGTATTCGTTTTATCAAACAGGTGATTCATGAGCTGGGTATCGACAACGTGGTACCGGTTCAAAGTCGCGTTGAAGAATTTCAACCAGAAGAAAAGTTTGATGCAGTGCTCAGTCGTGCATTTGCGTCAATGACAGACATGGTAGAGTGGTGTCACCATTTACCTAAAGAGCAATCCGGTGTATTTTTGGCTCTTAAGGGACAACATCCTAGAGACGAAATCGACCTGTTACCTGAATGGTGTTCAGTGACAGACATTAAAGCTTTGCAAGTGCCAGAGCTTGATGGAGAGCGTCATCTAGTTACTTTATCGCGTCAGGGATAATCAGCGAGGCCATAGTGGGTAGAATCGTAGCAATTGCCAACCAGAAGGGTGGCGTAGGAAAAACAACAACTTGCATTAATTTAGCAGCATCAATGGCGGCAACAAAACGCAAGATATTGGTTGTTGACCTCGATCCTCAAGGTAATGCCACTATGGCGAGCGGTGTCGACAAGTATCAAGTTGAAGCAACAGCTTACGATTTGTTGGTTGAAGACACCCCATTTGATGAGGTGGTTTGCCGGAGTACATCTGGCAATTATGACCTCATCGCCGCGAACGGTGATGTTACTGCGGCAGAAATCAAGCTGATGGAAGTGTTTGCTCGTGAAGTTCGTTTAAAAAATGCACTCGAACCCATTCGCAATAACTATGATTTCATCTTTATTGATTGTCCGCCCTCATTAAACCTTCTTACAATCAACGCGATGGCTGCGGCCGACTCCGTATTGGTTCCTATGCAATGTGAATACTTTGCTTTGGAAGGTTTGACTGCATTGATGGATACCATCAGTAAGCTAGCGGCTGTTGTAAACGAGAACCTGAAGATCGAAGGTCTTCTGCGTACTATGTACGATCCTCGCAACCGCTTATCGAACGAAGTATCTGATCAACTCAAAAAACACTTTGGTAGCAAAGTCTACCGAACTGTGATCCCTAGAAATGTGCGTCTGGCAGAAGCCCCGAGTCACGGCAAGCCAGCAATGTACTACGACAAATATTCCGCAGGAGCTAAGGCTTACCTTGCTCTTGCTGGCGAAATGTTGCGTCGTGAAGAAGTCCCAGTATAGGTCCAACCAAAGGAATTCGCTCAATGTCTAAGCGTGGTTTAGGAAAAGGGCTAGATGCATTGCTTGCAACTAGCTCATTGGCTCGTGAAAAACAGCAAGTTGCTTCTCATAGTCAGGCGTTGTCGGCTGATGGTGAGCTTATTGAACTGGCTGTTGGTTGCTTGAAGCCTGGTGTATATCAACCGCGTAAGGATATTGCGCCTGAAGCGCTAGAAGAGCTGGCAGCATCAATTCAATCTCAAGGCATTATCCAACCGATCGTAGTTCGCCCATTGGCGCACGACCAGTTCGAGATTATTGCTGGTGAACGTCGTTGGAGAGCGGCTCGTCAAGCTGGCCTTAAACAAGTGCCATGTTTGGTCAAGAGAGTCGAAGACAAAGCCGCTATCGCGATGGCGTTGATTGAGAATATTCAGCGTGAAGATCTGAATGTTATCGAAGAAGCACAAGCGCTAGAGCGACTACAGAACGAATTTGAGCTGACACACCAACAAGTCGCTGATGTAATCGGTAAATCGAGAGCTACGGTGAGTAACTTATTACGTCTAAATCAGCTCGAAAATGAAGTAAAAGGTTTAGTTTCCAATAAACAACTGGAAATGGGGCATGCTCGAGCACTGCTTGCGCTTGAAGGTGATACCCAGGTTGAAGCAGCAAACACTGCGGCAACCAAAAAAATGACCGTGCGTCAAACTGAGCAACTTGTCAAAAAGTGCTTAAAACCAGACGTTGAAGGTGAATCGAAGCCTGAAGACACAGAAGCTATCGAACTTTCACGAAGACTCACGGAAAAATTGCAAGCAAACGTTTCAGTTACTCGTTCTGTTAGCGGTAAGTCAAAAGTGACAATTACTCTTGATGAGCCTCACAAATTAGAGCAACTTATTGCTAAACTAGAGTACTAAATGAGATAATTGATTTAGGTCAATTATGTAATAAACAAGTAATTTCGTACAAAAGTTGTAGGTTTGTATGCAAAAATGTAAATGATTGCTGCATTGTTATTGCAATCAATTTGGCTGAACGTATAATTTTCGCCAATTTCTCAGCACGCTTTTAAGCGAGTAGTAAAGAAGGCTTAAAAGAGGAACGAATACATGGTAGCGGCGTTAGCAAGACCAGGACGAGTGCTTGCAAAGCAAATGTTATTGATCGAGCTTAGCGCGGTTATATTAGTGGCGATAGGGTTAGGTTTAGCTGTTAATCCTGATTGGGGTTTTGCTGCATTAATCGGTGGCGGTATTTTTGTCATCGCAAATGCAGTTTTTTGTGTGTGTGCTTTCCTATTTAGTGGAGCTCGCGCAACTAAGTTAGTTGCGGCGTCGTTCTATGCAGGCGAAGCGCTAAAAATCCTTATCACAGTTCTACTATTCTCTATTGTCTACATGTATATGCAGGTGGAATTAGTTCCCCTCAAACTGACCTATTTACTGGTTCTAGGTATTAATATCTTTGCGCCAGTGCTTTTCATTAACAATAAAAAATAGGATGAGTTATGGCTGCGCCAACAGCATCCGGATACATTGAGCACCACTTACAAAACCTTTCTTTAGCTAAGTTTGGTCTTGTAGAGGAGACAAGTTTCTGGAACGTACATATAGACAGTCTGTTTTTTTCGGTGTTGACAGGGATGTTATTCCTTTGGGTTTTTCGCTCAGTCGCTAAGAAAGCAACAGTAGGTGTACCTGGTAAGCTTCAGTGTTTTGTTGAAATGGTAGTTGAATTCGTTGATGGCAACGTTAAAGACACTTTCCATGGCCGCAACCCTCTGATTGCTCCATTAGCACTGACTATATTCTGCTGGATTATTTTAATGAACTTGATGGACTTAGTGCCTATCGATTTCTTACCATATCCTGCGGAGCATTGGCTAGGTATCCCTTATTTGAAAGTGGTTCCTTCAGCTGATGTTAATATAACCATGTCAATGGCCTTAGGTGTTTTTGCTCTGATGATCTACTACAGCATCAAAGTAAAAGGCTTAGGTGGATTCGCCAAAGAACTTGCTTTACATCCATTTAATCACCCAATCATGATCCCGTTTAACCTACTGATTGAAGTGGTATCGCTACTCGCGAAGCCTCTATCACTTGGTATGCGTCTATTCGGTAACATGTTCGCAGGTGAGGTTGTATTCATTCTTTGTGCGGCAATGCTACCGTGGTATTTACAATGGGTAGGCTCTCTACCTTGGGCTATCTTCCATATCTTGGTTATTTTGATTCAAGCATTTGTTTTCATGATGTTAACAATTGTTTATTTATCAATGGCCCATGAAGATGGCGATCACTAAAAATTTTTAAGTTTTATTCTAACTATTAATGTTAATCGGAGAACGTAAATGGAAACTGTACTAAGTTTTTCAGCAATCGCTGTTGCTATTATTGTTGGTCTTTGTGCCGTAGGTACTGCAATTGGTTTTGCTATTCTTGGTGGTAAATTCCTAGAAGGCGCTGCGCGTCAACCTGAAATGGCTCCAATGCTACAAGTTAAGATGTTCATCATCGCTGGTCTACTGGATGCTGTTCCAATGATCGGTATCGTAATCGCACTACTATTCACGTTTGCTAACCCATTTGTTGGTCAACTAGCAGGCTAATTAACTGTTAATTAGTTAATTAAATTTTTGTAGTTGATTCTTAACGAGGGGTAGCTGTTGTGAATATGAACGCAACTCTGTTAGGTCAAGCAATTGCTTTTTCTATGTTTGTTTGGTTCTGCATGAAATATGTATGGCCACCAATCATGCAAGCAATTGAAGAGCGTCAGAAAAAAATTGCTGACGGTCTAGTAGCCGCTGAACGCGCTGCTAAAAACTTGGATCTAGCACAAGCCAACGCTTCTGACCAATTGAAAGAAGCGAAGCGCACCGCAACTGAGGTTATTGAACAGGCAAATAAACGCAAGGCTCAAATTATTGATGAAGCTCGCGAAGAGGCTCAGGCAGAACGCCAGAAAATCTTAGCGCAAGCGGAAGCCGAAATTGAAGCTGAGCGCACACGTGCCCGTGATGACCTGCGCAAACAAGTCGCAACTCTGGCAATTGCTGGTGCTGAGAAAATCCTTGAGCGTACAATCGATAAAGATGTACACGATGATCTTCTTAACAACATTACTGCAAAACTTTAAAGCAAGGGGCTGTATATGTCTGATTTGACTACAATCGCACGCCCCTATGCTAAAGCAGCGTTTGACTTTGCGGTAGAGAAAGGTGAGCTAGACCAATGGGGTCAGATGCTTACTTTTGCTGCCGAAGTGGCACAAAATGATGATGTTCACAATTTCTTAAGCAGCTCTCAAACTGCTGAAAAATTAGCTGAAGTATTCATTGTAATTTGTGGCGAACAATTTGATGAATTCGGCCAGAACTTGATAAAAGTAATGGCAGAGAATGGCCGCTTAATGGCTTTTCCTGATGTTTGCAAAGAGTTCTTATTGCTCAAACAAGAGCACGAGAAAGAGATCGACGTTGAAGTCACTTCAGCGGTTGAACTTTCTAAAGAACAACGCGCAGAGATCAGCAGCAAATTGGAACAGCGCTTAGCGCGCAAAGTTCAGCTGAATTGCAGTATAGATGAGACTCTACTTAGTGGAGTTATTATTCGAGCCGGAGACCTAGTCATCGATAACTCAGCGCGCAGTCGTTTAGACCGCCTGAGCGATGCATTGCAGTCTTAATGGGGATTGGAGCATGCAACTTAATTCCACTGAAATTAGCGATCTAATTAAACAACGTATTGAATCTTTCGACGTTGTTAGTGAAGCTCGCAATGAAGGTACTATCGTTTCGGTAAGCGATGGCATCCTTAGCATTCACGGCCTAGCGGACGTGATGCAAGGTGAAATGATTGAACTACCGGGTGGCCGTTACGCGCTAGCACTTAACTTGAACCGTGATTCGGTTGGTGCTGTTGTAATGGGCCCATATGCTGACCTACAGGAAGGCATGAAAGTTACAGGTACGGGTCGTATTCTCGAAGTACCAGTAGGTCCTGAAATGCTTGGTCGTGTGGTAAACACGCTAGGTGAGCCAATTGATGGTAAAGGTTCTATTGATGCGAAATTGACTTCGCCTGTAGAAATTATCGCACCAGGTGTAATCGACCGTAAATCGGTAGATCAACCTGTTCAAACTGGTTACAAGTCAGTTGACTCAATGATCCCTATCGGTCGTGGTCAGCGTGAACTTATTATCGGTGACCGTCAGACTGGTAAAACAGCGATGGCGATCGATGCGATTATTAACCAAAAAAATTCTGGTATTTTCTCTATCTACGTTGCAATCGGCCAAAAAGCGTCGACTATCGCTAACGTAGTTCGCAAACTAGAAGAGCACGGCGCACTAGCAAACACTGTTGTTGTTGTTGCATCGGCTTCTGAATCTGCAGCGCTGCAATACCTTGCACCGTATGCTGGTTGTGCGATGGGTGAATACTTCCGTGATCGCGGTGAAGATGCACTGATTGTTTATGATGATCTATCTAAGCAAGCTGTCGCTTACCGTCAGATCTCACTACTGCTTAAGCGTCCACCAGGTCGTGAAGCGTTCCCTGGTGATGTTTTCTACCTTCACTCTCGTCTACTAGAGCGTGCTGCTCGTGTAAGCGAACACTACGTAGAAGAATTCACTAAAGGCGAAGTGAAAGGCAAGACGGGTTCTTTAACTGCTCTTCCTATCATCGAAACGCAAGCTGGTGACGTATCTGCATTCGTACCGACGAACGTAATCTCGATTACCGATGGTCAGATCTTCCTACAAACTGAGCTATTCAACGCGGGCGTACGTCCAGCTGTTGACCCTGGTATCTCAGTTTCTCGTGTAGGTGGTTCGGCGCAGACTAAAATCATCAAGAAGCTATCTGGCGGTATCCGTACTGCTCTAGCTCAATACCGTGAACTTGCAGCATTTGCTCAGTTCTCTTCGGATCTTGATGAAGCGACTAAGAAGCAGCTAGACCACGGTCAAAAAGTTACAGAACTGATGAAGCAGAAGCAATACGCTCCTATGTCTGTATTTGACCAATCTGTTGTCGTCTTCGCTGCAGAGCGTGGATACCTTCAAGATGTAGAGCTTTCTAAAGTTCTAGATTTTGAAGCCGCTTTACTGTCGTTTGCTCGTAGTCAATATGCAGATCTAGCGACACAGATCGACACAACGGGTGCTTACAACAATGATATCGAAGCTGAGCTGAAGAAGCTTGTTGACGATTTCAAAGCAACCCAGACCTGGTAATTGGTGGGTGACCTTAGGGTCACCTCATACCATTAACGGAGAGTAACGATGGCCGGCGCAAAAGAGATACGTAATAAAATCGGTAGTGTTAAAAGCACACAGAAGATTACGAAAGCAATGGAAATGGTAGCAGCTTCAAAAATGCGTCGTTCTCAAGACGCTATGGAAGCTACTCGTCCATATGCAGAAACAATGCGTAAAGTGATCGGTCATTTGGCTAAAGGCAGCCTTGAGTATAAGCATCCTTATCTTGAGGAGCGTGAAGCCAAACGTGTTGGTTACATCATCGTTTCTACAGACCGTGGTCTTTGTGGTGGTTTGAACATTAACTTGTTTAAGAAAGCCATGAATGACATGCAAGAGTGGTCTGGTAAAGGTGCTGATGTTGAGCTTGCAATTGTAGGTTCAAAAGCAACAGCATTTTTCAACAACAGCGGCGCGAAAGTAGCAGCTCAAGTTTCTGGCCTAGGCGATAGCCCAAGCCTTGAAGACTTAATCGGCTCTGTAAGCGTAATGCTGAAGAAATATGATGAAGGTGAATTGGATCGCCTGTACGTAGTGTTCAACAAGTTTGAAAACACTATGGTACAAGAACCAACGATCGATCAATTACTTCCTTTGCCTAAATCGGATAGCGAAGACATGCAGCGTGATCATGCTTGGGACTACATTTATGAGCCTGAGCCAAAACTACTACTAGATGCACTATTGGTTCGTTACGTCGAATCTCAAGTGTACCAAGGTGTAGTTGAGAACCTTGCTAGTGAGCAAGCGGCTCGAATGATTGCAATGAAAGCTGCAACAGATAACGCTAGTGACCTAATCGAAGATTTAGAACTTGTGTACAACAAGGCGCGTCAAGCGGCTATTACACAAGAACTTTCTGAAATCGTTTCAGGCGCGGCAGCGGTTTAATCGCTTATTCGGTTTAAAGCTTAGGTAAAACTAATTAGTTAGAGGATTAACGATGGCTACAGGTAAGATCGTACAGATCATCGGTGCGGTAGTCGACGTAGAGTTCCCACAGGGCGAAGTACCTCGTGTATACGATGCTCTGAATGTTAATGAAGTACAAGAACGTCTAGTTCTTGAAGTTCAGCAACAACTTGGCGGTGGCGTAGTTCGCGCAATCGTAATGGGTAGCTCTGATGGTTTACGTCGTGGTTTGACAGTTGAAAATACTGGCGCTCCAATCTCAGTACCAGTGGGTACTAAGACCTTAGGTCGTATCATGAACGTTCTTGGTGACGCGATTGATGAGTGTGGTGAAATCGGTGCTGAACAGCACTACGCAATTCACCGTGAAGCGCCAAGCTACGAAGAACAGTCTAACGAGACAGCTCTTCTAGAGACGGGTGTTAAAGTAATTGACTTGGTTTGTCCATTCGCTAAGGGTGGTAAAATCGGTCTATTCGGTGGTGCTGGTGTAGGTAAGACCGTCAACATGATGGAACTTATCAACAACATCGCACTTCAACACTCGGGTCTATCTGTATTTGCAGGTGTTGGTGAGCGTACTCGTGAAGGTAACGATTTCTACTTTGAGATGCAGGAAGCGGGTGTTGTAAACATCGAAAAACCTGAAGAATCAAAAGTAGCAATGGTTTACGGTCAGATGAACGAGCCACCAGGTAACCGTCTACGTGTTGCACTGACTGGTCTAACAATGGCAGAACGCTTCCGTGACGAAGGTCGTGACGTACTACTGTTCATTGATAACATTTACCGTTACACGCTTGCAGGTACTGAGGTATCAGCACTTCTAGGTCGTATGCCTTCTGCGGTAGGTTACCAACCTACACTTGCTGAAGAAATGGGTGTTCTACAAGAGCGTATCACGTCAACGAAAGCGGGTTCTATCACGTCTGTACAGGCGGTATACGTACCAGCGGATGACTTGACTGACCCGTCTCCAGCAACAACGTTCGCGCACTTGGATGCAACGGTTGTACTTAACCGTAACATCGCAGCAATGGGTCTATACCCAGCGATCGACCCGCTAGATTCTACTTCTCGCCAACTGGATCCATTGGTTGTTGGACAAGAGCACTACGACACAGCTCGTGGCGTTCAGTCTACACTTCAGCGCTATAAAGAGCTGAAAGATATCATTGCTATCCTAGGTATGGACGAGCTATCTGAAGAAGATAAGCAAGTAGTATCTCGTGCTCGTAAGATTGAGAAGTTCCTTACTCAGCCTTACCACGTAGCGGAAGTATTTACAGGTGACCCAGGCATTTACGTACCTCTTAAAGAGACTCTACGTGGCTTCCAAGGTCTACTATCTGGTGAATACGATGACATTCCAGAGCAAGCGTTCATGTACTGCGGTACTATCGACGATGCTATTGAGAATGCTAAGAAGCTATAAGGCTAACTAGGAGGCGATATGGCAGCAATAACCTTTCATCTAGACGTAGTGAGTGCAGAGAAAAAGCTTTTCTCTGGTCTTGTTGAGACGTTTCAGGTGACCGGTAGTGAGGGTGAACTTGGTATTTTCCATGGTCACTGTCCACTGCTGACCGCTATCAAGCCTGGCATGGTGCGTATTGTTAAGCAGCACGGCCACGAAGAAATCATTTATGTTTCTGGTGGTATGGTAGAAGTTCAGCCTGGTACAGCAACTGTACTGGCTGATACAGCTATCCGTGGTGAAGAGCTAGACGCAGCAAAGGCGGAAGAAGCTAAGCGCAAAGCTGTGGAGAATATCCAAAATCAGCATGGCGACATAGACTTCGCACAAGCGGCCGGTGAACTGGCTAAAGCCATTGCTCAGTTACGAGTGATCGAACTGACAAAACAGCGTCGTTAATCTTTTTAAGATTACAGACTCTGAGATAAAGGCGACCTAAGGGTCGCCTTTTTGCATTTTTAGATTCTCAAAAATGCTTCTTTTACGTATCACTACTGGTTAAATGGTTATTGCGATTTAATTTTTTGCCCAAAAACGGTTACAATATCAGCTTAATAAAAATAACGTTGGATAGGTTTACAATGAAGTTTAGCGCGGTAATTCTCGCGGCGGGCAAAGGCACTCGCATGTATTCAAACACACCAAAGGTTCTGCACACACTTGCGGGTAAGCCAATGGTGAAGCATGTTATCGATACATGTAATGGTCTAGGCGCTCAAAACATCAACCTGGTTTACGGCCACGGTGGTGATCAGATGAAGGCTACCTTAACTGAAGAATCTGTAAACTGGGCACTGCAAGCTGAACAGCTCGGCACAGGTCACGCTGTGGATCAAGCATCTGCACATTTCGCTGATGATGAAAAAGTATTGGTGCTCTACGGTGATGTTCCACTAATCTCACCTGAAACCATTGAAAACCTATTAGACGCTCAACCAAACGGTGGCATCGCGCTACTTACTGTCGTGTTAGACAACCCGATGGGCTACGGACGTATTATTCGTCGTAATGGCCCTGTTGTGGCTATCGTTGAACAGAAAGATGCAACGGATGAGCAGAAGCTTATCAAAGAGATCAATACCGGCGTTATGGTGGCGACTGGTGGCGATCTGAAGCGCTGGTTGTCAGGTCTAAGCAACGACAACGCACAGGGTGAATATTACCTGACTGACGTTATCGCTGCGGCTCACGACGAAGGTCGTGCAGTTGAAGCGGTACACCCAGTAAGCCCGATTGAAGTGGAAGGCGTAAACGACCGCTCCCAACTGGCTCGTCTAGAGCGCGCTTACCAAGCTGAGCAAGCCGATAAGCTATTGAAGCAAGGCGTAATGCTACGCGACCCAAGCCGCTTTGATCTGCGTGGTGAACTGCAGTGCGGTATGGACGTTGAGATTGATACTAACGTTATCATCGAAGGCAGTGTCAGCATTGGTGATAATGTGGTTATTGGTACGGGATGTGTACTGAAAGACTGTGAGATTGACGACAACACCATCGTTCGTCCATACAGCGTTATTGAAGGGGCAACGGTGGGGGAAGACTGTACCGTTGGTCCATTCACTCGCCTACGTCCGGGTGCCGATATGCGTAATAACTCGCACGTCGGTAACTTTGTTGAAGTGAAGAACACTCGCCTTGGCGAAGGCTCTAAAGCCAACCACCTGACTTATCTTGGGGATGCTGAAATTGGTCAGCGCGTAAACGTGGGGGCGGGTGCAATTACTTGTAATTATGATGGTGCGAATAAGTTTAAGACCATCATTGGCGACGACGTATTCGTTGGTTCAGACAGCCAATTAATCGCGCCTGTTACGATTGGTAATGGTGCTACCGTTGGAGCTGGCTCTACAGTGACGCGTGATGTGTTGGAAAATGAGCTGGTTATCAGCCGAGCTAAAGAGCGCAAGATCGCTGATTGGAAACGTCCGACTAAGAAGTAACCTTTCCGCCTCCAGCACTTAAAATTGGATTCCAATCAAAGCCAGTAACGTCAGTTGCTGGCTTTTTTGTCAGAATTTACTGACAGTGAAATAATAGATTTGCCAATTGTATTTTGTTGGAGGCTTGTTAGTATTCAGGTTACGGTTCGGTAAAGTTGGGTTAATACATCGTGATATTGGTTGAAAAGAAATGGCAAACATTGCCGATCATTATTTTGTCTTTTTCAATGTTAATAGGTCTCTATGGCTTTTATGTCACCTTGGAAAAGTTAGTGGTGGAGAATGAGCGCGATCATCTTGTCTCTTTGATGTCCGATGTTATCTATGAAATTCGTGAAGACAGTGAGTTATTTACGGCTGGCGTGGATGTTGATCACTACATTGGAGGGTTAACCCAAGCCAATACTCGCCTTCGAATTCAAGTGATCAATACCGATGGGGTAGTGATAGGGGATACGGACTTATCTGAGCATGCATTGGCGAGAGTGGAAAACCACGCTAACCGCCCCGAATTCCAACAAGCGCTTCAACAAGGTATTGGCAGTGATGTCCGTTTTAGTACCGTGACCTCCATCGACCGAATCTATTATTCAATGAAAGAGAGCGTTAACGGACAAGATTTCGTTGTCGTGATCTCCTCGCCAATGCATCAATTGAAACAGATGAACTTCCAATTAATGGGAATACTGGTGGGCATGGTCGTGCTGAGTTTAAGCTTCTTGATTGGCACCTCTTACGTGAGCAATCGCCAAATCGTTCAGCGAGTGGAAGAGGAGCAAAAGAAGCAAGATGAACGGATTCGCCAAAGAACCCATGAAATTGAGCTGATGCATCGCCTTGCGACTATGCTGGCCGCGTGCAGCAACATGGTTGAGGCGCAGCAGATCGTTTCAGATATCTTGCCGCGTATTCTTGGTCAGGTGAATGGCAGTGTCTCTCTGATGCGTGCCTCACGTAACCAGTTGGTTACCCAGCTTGATTGGGGAGAAACATGGCCAGGCAGTGTCAGCTTTGCTCCGGAAGAGTGCTGGTCGCTGCGCAAAGGGCGTGCTCATCTATCGAATAACGATTTTCATTCTCTTACTTGTGGTCACATGCATGAAATGGACAACAATCAAACCTTGTGTATTCCGCTGACGGCGCACGGCAATACCATTGGCATTATGCACCTCTATTTTGGTCAAGGTGATATCAAGATTGATCCGATTATCGAACAGTTGGCTTTTAGTGTTTCTGAACACTTGGGGCTCGCTTTAGCCAACCTCAGCTTGCAAGAGAAACTGCGTTCTCAAGCATTGAGCGATCCGCTGACTGGCTTATTCAACCGTCGTTTCTTCGAACAAAAACTGGAAGAGCACTCAATGAATTCGCCCACCAGCGAGCAGCCATTATCGCTATTGATGCTCGATTTGGATCACTTCAAACGCTTCAATGACAACTTTGGTCATGATGCAGGTGACTTCGTATTGAAAGAGATCAGCGCACTGCTCAAACAGAGTGTTAGCGAAGACGAGATTGCTTGCCGACTCGGTGGTGAGGAGTTAGCGGTACTGCTTCCACATTATTCAATGCAAGAAGCGACGGAGTTTGGTCAAACCTTGTGTGATGCGGTGCGTTCAATGCACCTTGAGCATAAAGGTCTGTCATTAGGTCAGTTGGGTGTTTCGATAGGTGTCGCCACGTATCCTAAGCCAGCGTCTGATACTGAATCTCTGGTTAAGATGGCCGATAATGCTTTGTACATGGCGAAAGATATGGGCCGTAGCCGAGTGGTTAACTATGATGAATACAGCCGTCATAAAGCGCCTGCGTTAGAAGTAGTCGATGGTGAAGTTGCTGCTAAATAAGTAGAAGTAAAATTTTGATATAAAAAAGAGCGAGTAATCTCGCTCTTTTTTGTTTTCGTTAACTTAGAAACTAGTCTTGTTTCTCGTCAGCGACTACTCGAGAGTTGTCAGGTGTCGCGAAGTGTTCAGAAAGCTCTTTGTTCGAAACAATATAGCCAACCCACAACGCACCCAAACAGATCACAACGGCAATACCCGTCGCGCTTAGTGCTTGGCTAGCCATTGCCGCGACCAATGCACTTGATAGGCCACTGATACTGATTTGCAGGCTGTTTTGTAGACCAGCAGCTGTTGCTGGGCTTTGTTTAGCGCTTGATAGAGCACGGTTTACTACGATTGGGTAAAGTGCGCCGTTTGCGACAGCAATCAAACAGAAAGGCGCAAGTAGAGGCCAGATTGACGTCAGTTCCCACTGTGATGCGATAAAGATAAGCATCGCCGCTACACTGAACAAACCGATAAGGTTTCTTAGTACAACGCCATCGCCATATTTCTTCACTGCTTGCTTACCGAAGTAACCACCCGCCATGAACGCGATTGTTTGTGGGATAAAGCTCAAACCGATGTCTTTTGCTTCATAACCTAGTTGAGCCATGATCTCTGGCATACCCGTTAGGTAAGCGAAGAACGCTGCAGATGCTGAAGCAAACATTAAGACATTACCCATGTAAGGCTTTGATTTAAGCAACATCTTGATGTCTGTCTTAATCGATGTCTGTTTTACTTCAGGCGCTTCTTTTGGTTGAGCCATTGTTGTCGCCACTAGCAGTGCACCCATCAAGGTTAATGTGATGAAGATGCTGTGCCAGCCAAAGCTATCCGCCAGTAACACACCTAGCTGAGGTGCTAATGCAGGAGATAGCGCAACCAAAGGCATGATGGTTGCAAAAATTTGTTGGCTACTGCTTTGTGAGTAACGCTTGATAACCATTGCTTGCCAGATTACCGCAGGAGCACATACGCCGATCGCTTGAATGAAGCGCAGTGTCAGTAGATGCCATACCTCGGTGCTGAATGCTAAGCCGAATGAAGCTGCAGTAAAGATAACAAGACCAACCGCCAGCGTATTACGGTGACCATACTTGTCACTCGCCAGACCCCAAAGAAGCTGACCCATTGCCATACCGCCAAGGAATACCGTTAAAGACAGGGCAATCTGCTCTGGGCCGGTTGCGAAATCAACTTCCATTGCCTTAAATGCAGGAAGGTACATATCGGTCGCAATAAAGCCAAGCATTGAAAGAACTGCAAGGTAGACCAATTGAAATTTAGAAATATTCATAAGATGCCATTAAGCTAAAGGTAATGATGTTTTTATCATCAAAAAAATTGTTTGATATACAGAAGTGAAAGCCCCTGTTTATTTATGCTGACATTCTATTTTTCAGACCTGATAAAATAAAACGCTAAAATATGTGGTTATCAATCAAAAAAATTGAAGGCTTATGTTCTCTAAATCCTCTTTAGAAATGCTCGATACGGTAGCGCGCTTGGGCAGTTTTACCGCGGCGGCTGAGCAGTTGCACAAAGTGCCCTCGGCGATCAGTTATGGTGTCAGACAGGTCGAACAAGAACTGGATGTGCTGCTTTTCAGGCGTTTACCGAGAAAGGTTGAGCTCACTCCGGCAGGTGAACTGTTCATTGAAGAGGCGCGTGCACTACTGAGGCAAATGGAAGAGGTCAGTGCCCAGACTCGTCGAGCAGCTCGAGGTTGGAAGAAAACCTTGCGTCTGACGCTCGATAATGTGGTGAAGCTCGACAAGATGAAGCCGATGATTGAAGAGTTCTATCAAACCTTTGAGTTTGCCGAACTTCAGATCAACATGGAGGTATTCAACGGCTCATGGGAAGCGATTGCACAGGGCAGGGCGGATATCGTGATTGGCGCCACCTCAGCTGTGCCAGTTGGTGGCGATTTTGAAGTCAAAGACATGGGGCAATTAGATTGGGCATTTGTAATGTCGCCAAGTCACCCGTGTGTGCGCGAACAGAACCTCAATGAAGAGTTCGTGAGCCAATATCCAGCCATCTGCTTGGATGATACCTCCAGTGTGCTCCCTAAGCGACACACAGGCCACTACTTAAGTCAAAGACGCCTGTTGTTACCCAATTGGTATAGCGCAATTGAATGCCTTAAAAATGGAGTAGGGGTGGGTTATATGCCGAGGCACATTGCCGCGCCAATTATCGAACAAGGCTTGCTGGTGGAAAAAATACTGCCTGAACCGAGTCCGCAGAGTCATTGTTGTTTGGTGTGGCGAAAAGACGATAACCATAAGTTGATCGAGTGGATGGTGAAATACCTAGGATCGAGTGAACAACTTCACCAAGATTGGTTGGATCATCGCAAGGCGGTCTAATGATCTTAGCGAGAAGATCCTTTTCAAGTTTGAGTTGAATCAGCACCAATAAAAAGAGCGAGTAAATACTCGCTCTTTTTGATTCGGTCGTTAACTCTTATGACAAGAAGAACTTGTAGGAAGGGTTATCGGTTTCATCTTTACACTGATAGCCAAGCTCTCGTAGATGTGTTGAGAACTGAGCTAAATCATCATCATCCAGTTCGAATCCACACAATACACGGCCGTAATCAGCGCCGTGGTTACGGTAGTTGAACAGACTGATATTCCAATGGGTACCTAAGGTATCAAGGAACTTAATCAATGCTCCTGGGTATTCAGGAAACTCGAAGCTGTATAGGCGCTCTTTCAATGGTTTTGATGGTTTGCCACCAATCATGTAACGAATGTGCAGTTTTGCCATCTCATCATCAGAGAGATCGACAACCGGGTAGCCGCCCTCACGTAAGTCATTGATGATGTGTTCGAGTTCTTCTTGACCACCTTGTAGGCGTACACCAACGAAGATATTCGCTAGGCTTTCGTCGTTGTGGCGGTAGTTAAACTCAGTTACCGCTCGACCACCAATAATATTACAGAACTCTAGGAATGCTCCTTGTCGCTCTGGAATCGTAACCGCAAGTAGACCTTCTCGCTTCTCACCTAGTTCACAACGTTCAGAGACATAACGCAGACCATGGAAGTTGGTATTAGCACCAGAAAGTACAGTTGCCAGTTGTTTGCCTTGCAGTTGGTTCTGCTCTGCAAACTTCTTTAAACCAGCCAGAGCAAGCGCACCAGAAGGCTCGGCAATCGCACGAGTGTCTTCAAAGATGTCTTTGACCGCAGAGCAGATCTCATCGCTAGACACGGCAATGTGACCATCGATGTACTGCTGACACAGACGGAATGTCTCTTCACCAATGCGCTTAACCGCAACGCCATCGGCAAACATGCTGACTTGATCCAGTACTACTGGCTCACCGGCATCCAGTGCTGCTTTCAAGCAAGATGAATCTTCAGGTTCAACCGCGATGACTTTTATTTCCGGCATCAATTGCTTAACTAGCACGGCAACACCCGCAGCCAAACCACCACCACCGACAGGCACAAAGATGTAATCCATGTGACCATTTTGCTGAAGCATTTCCATACCCATGGTGCCCTGTCCGGCGATCACCAATGGGTGATCGAATGGAGGCACAAAGGTGTAGCCATGTTCAGCGGAAAGGCGTTCTGCTTCAGCTTTAGCTTCATCAAAGTTGCTGCCGTGTAGAACTACGTTACCGCCAAAGCCACGTACCGCATCAACCTTGATGTCTGGTGTGGTTTTTGGCATCACAATCGTGGTTTGAATACCAAGCTTAGAACCGGACAGCGCCATACCTTGAGCATGGTTACCTGCCGATGCTGCAATCACACCTGCGGCTTTCTGTTGCTCTGAAAGGCTTGATACCATGTTGTAGGCACCACGTAGCTTGAACGAGTGGACCGGCTGACGGTCTTCACGCTTTAGCTGAACCTGATTACCAATGCGAGCACTTAAGCGAGGCATCTCTTGCAGAGGTGTCACGATTGCGGCTTCGTAAACTGGCGCTCTCAGGATCTGACGCAGATAATCTGCGCCAGTTTGTTTTTGGGGACTGACCGTGTCATCACTCATAGACTAGCCCTCTAGCTTAGACTTATCACGCACGGCGCCTTTGTCGGCACTGGTCGCCATGCTTGCGTAAGCTTTCAGTGCGAAAGACACTTCACGCTGACGGTTTTCTGGTTTCCAGCCTAGTGCGTCTTGCTTAACACGACGCGCTTCTAGTTCAGCTTCAGGCACATCAAGTGTGATCGAACGGCTAGGGATGTCGATAGTGATGATATCGCCAGTGTTTACTAGACCAATCACACCGCCACTTGCTGCTTCTGGAGAAGCGTGACCGATAGACAGACCCGATGTACCACCCGAGAAACGACCATCTGTTAATAGAGCACAAGACTTGCCTAGACCCATAGATTTTAGGTAAGTGGTTGGGTAAAGCATTTCTTGCATGCCCGGACCACCTTTAGGACCTTCGTAACGAATAACAACCACTTCGCCCGCTTTCACTTTGCCACCTAAGATGCCATCAACAGCACTATCTTGGCTTTCAAATACGATAGCAGGACCTTGGAATTTCAGGTTCTCTTCATCAACACCTGCTGTCTTAACGATACAACCGTCAACGGCGATGTTGCCTGAAAGTACGGCTAGGCCACCTTCTTGGCTGAATGCATTCTCTTTAGTACGGATACAACCTTCTTTACGGTCGTCATCAAGACGATCCCAACGGCAATCTTGTGAGAAGGCTTTGGTGGTACGAATACCTGCTGGGCCCGCGCGGAAGAACTTAAGTACCGCTTCGTCTTCTGTCTGCATGATGTCGTATTGAGCTAGCTGCTCTTGCATGCTTAGGCCAAGTACAGTGCGAGTTTGGTTGTTCAGTAGGCCTGCGCGGTCTAGTTCACCTAGGATAGCCATAACACCACCAGCGCGGTGAACGTCTTCCATGTGGTATTTAGGTGTTGAAGGCGCAACCTTACATAGGTGTGGAACGCGGCGAGACATCTCGTCGATATCACCCATATCAAAGTCGACTTCACCTTCTTGAGCTGCTGCCAATAGGTGAAGAACGGTGTTACTCGAGCCACCCATTGCGATATCTAGAGCCATTGCATTTTCAAAGGCTGCGCGGTTCGCGATGTTACGAGGCAGTGCTGATGCGTCATCTTGCTCGTAGTAACGCTTAGTCAGGTCAACGATACGCTTACCAGCATTGATGAATAGCTCTTCACGGTCAGCGTGGGTTGCTAGCATAGAACCGTTACCAGGCTGAGATAGGCCTAGCGCTTCAGTTAGACAGTTCATTGAGTTAGCCGTGAACATACCTGAACAAGAACCACATGTCGGACACGCAGAACGTTCTACTTGCTCACTTTGCTCATCAGAAATCGTTGGATCGGCACCTTGAATCATTGCATCAACAAGGTCTAACTTGATGATTTGATCGGAAAGCTTGGTTTTACCTGCTTCCATTGGGCCGCCTGATACAAAGATCACTGGGATGTTAAGGCGCATTGCAGCCATCATCATTCCCGGAGTGATTTTGTCACAGTTAGAGATACATACCATCGCATCCGCACAGTGCGCATTCACCATGTATTCTACTGAGTCTGCGATAAGCTCACGTGATGGCAGTGAGTACAGCATGCCACCGTGACCCATTGCGATACCATCATCAACTGCGATGGTGTTGAATTCTTTAGCGATACCGCCCGCTTTCTCGATTTCACCTGCTACCAATTGACCCATATCTTTAAGGTGAACGTGGCCTGGTACAAATTGAGTGAAAGAGTTTACAACCGCGATGATTGGCTTACCGAAGTCATCATCTTTAACACCAGTTGCACGCCATAAAGCGCGCGCACCAGCCATGTTGCGTCCGTGGGTAGTCGTTGCTGAACGATAGATTGGCATTGCTTAAATCCTTATAAAATATTTGGCTGTTGCTTACTTAGTTGTTTGCGTTTGGTTTTCTGAAGTTTGGTCTGCTGGGTAAACGTAGTCTAACCAGCCCCACTTATCTTCAGTGGTTCCATTGAATAGACCAAAGTAAGCCGCTTGAACTTTTTCAGTGATAGGACCGCGTTTGCCTTCACCTACTGTAATTTTGTCTACGCTACGAACCGGAACGATTTCCGCCGCTGTGCCTGTCATGAATACTTCATCAGCAAGGTATAGCGCTTCACGAGCAATGTTCTCTTCACGGATCTCATAACCCATGTCTTTTGCTAGTGTCATGATCGAATCACGCGTGATACCCGGCAGAATCGCACTGGTCGCTGGTGGTGTGGATAGCACGCCGTTACGTACCACAAAGATGTTCTCACCAGCCCCTTCAGAAAGGTAACCATCAACACTCAGTGCGATGCCTTCATCGTAACCATGACGGCGAGCTTCGCCACCAACTAATAGTGAAGATAGGTAGTTACCACCGGCTTTTGCTGCGGTTGGGATCGTGTTTGGAGCGGCACGGTTCCAGCTAGAAATCATTGCATCAACGCCGTTTTCTAGTGCTTCTTCGCCTAGGTAAGCCCCCCAAGGGAAAGCAGCGATGATCAGTTCCATCTCAGTATTTTCTGGCGGGCAGACACCCAAACCAACGTTACCTACGAAACCTAGAGGGCGGATGTACGCTGACTCTAGCTTATTTTGGCGTAGCGTTTCGCGAGTCGCTTCCATAATTTCTTCCTCAGTGTAAGGAATAGGGAAGCGATAGATTTTTGCTGAGTCTTTTAGGCGCTTAGCATGTTCAGGGTGACGGAAGATAACCGGCCCTTTTGGTGTGTTGTAACAACGAACACCTTCAAACACAGAAGTACCGTAGTGCATTGCGTGAGTCAGGACGTGAACGTTCGCCTCTGCCCAAGGAACCATCTCACCGTTAAACCAAATATAGTCTGCCGTTTTAGCTGTCATGTTTGTGGTTCCTTATGCGTTTATCTTTTGTTGTAAGTTGTTGTTTGGCAATTCATTACGACTGATAGAGATAACGTCAACGGTACGCACATCCCACAGCTTTTCGATTTGATTGACTAAGAAAGAGATCGGACGGTCACTGTCTACAATGATCTCAACACTCGCCACTTTGCTTTCGTGGTTTTGAGTGCCCGCTACTTGCTTAACAATAAAGCCACGGTGGCGGATAACACGAAGAACACGCTCTAGTAGTACAGGCTTATCATCGGCTTTGATGTCTAATAGGTATCTTTTCATGTTATGTGTTCTCCAACATCTCACTGTTTGAAGCACCTGGCGGTACTAGTGGCCATACGTTTTCTTCTTCATCGATAAGAACATGAAGTAGGTAAGCGGTTTTGCTCTCTAGCATCTCTTTCAATGCTGGTTCTACTTCTTCTTTACGAGTGATGGTTTTGCCCGGGATATCGAACGCTTTCGCGAGCATCACGAAATCAGGGTTGTCATCTAAGATAGTTTCACTGTGGCGGCCATCAAAGAACAGCGATTGCCATTGGCGAACCATACCCAAACGAGAGTTATTAAGCAGTACCATCTTCACTGGGATCTGACGACGCTTCAATGTGCCAAGCTCTTGAATGTTCATCATGAACGAGCCGTCACCAGAGATTAGAATAGATTGGTCATCAGGACGCCCAACCGAAGCACCCATTGCAGCTGGCAAGCCAAAGCCCATGGTGCCTAAACCGGCAGAGGTAATGAAGTTCTGTGGATCGCGAGGCTGAATGTGCTGAGCTGCCCACATTTGGTGTTGGCCCACATCAGTCGATACGATAGAGCTTGCTGGCATCATGTCTGACAGTTGCTTCAACAGCAGTGGAGCAAAAATCAGATCACCAGGGTGGTCGTAACGCCATTTGAATGAGCTACGAAGACCTTCAGAGTGATGAACCCAAGAGGAGATGTCTTGGCTTAGCTCTAGTTGAGGCATGATCTTGTTGATGTCACCGCGAATTGGCGCATTGGCAAGACGCAGTTTGCTGAACTCAGCGGCATCGATATCGATATGGATAACCTTAGCATGCGGCGCAAAGGTATCGAGTTTGCCAGTTACTCGGTCATCAAAACGAGCACCGACAACAATCAACAGGTCACTCTCTTGAACCACAAGGTTAGCGGCTTTAGTGCCGTGCATACCCAGCATGCCAAGGTAGTGTGGGTCGTCACGTTCGATAGTGCCCAAGCCTTTCAGTGTGCTTACTGCTGGCATTGGGTTTAGGCGTAAAAACTCACGAACCGCATCGGTTGCTTTAGCAAGTTGAACACCACCACCTACGTATAAAACAGGACGGGTCGCTTGAGACAAAAAGTACTGTGCCTGTTCAATGGCATCAGTTGTCGCAACAGGAATTGCGGGTGGAGTAAATTCAGGAAGAGCGTTAACAGGTGCTTCTGCTAGTTGAACGTCTTTAGCGATATCGACGATAACCGGGCCAGGGCGGCCAGACTTTGCTACCACAAACGCTTCAGCGAGGGTTGGAGCTAGCTCTTCAATATCAGTTACTAGGTAGCTGTGTTTAGTACATGACAGAGACATACCAATCACATCCATTTCTTGGAATGCATCGGTACCAATGTGGGAACTTGCAACCTGACCTGTGATAGCAACCAATGGGATTGAATCCATAAAGGCATCAGCAAGGCCAGTGACTAGGTTGGTTGCACCTGGTCCCGAGGTTGCCATACAAACAGCGACATCTTGTGTTGCTCTAGCCATGCCGATCGCGGCCATAGCGGCGCCTTGCTCATGGCGACATAGGATATGTTCAACCCCGCCGTCATAGAGTGCATCGTAGATTGGCATGATGGCACCACCGGGGTAACCAAATACGGTCTCAATTCCTTGTTGCTTGAGTGCGGATACGACTAGTTCTGCGCCTTTCATCGGAATTCTCCCGTATTACCTTTATTTTGGTAACTGTTTCCTTTGTCTCTGCACATCTTGTGCTCCCATTCTTCCTGTAAATCGGCAAAGCCGAAAATGCTCAAAAATATAAAAATCGAATGTTTAAATTAGAAAAAACCCCCGGACTTGTCAGTGCGGGGGTTTTTTCTAATTCGTGGTTACTTTCTTCCCACTCGCCCCCGCGCTGTCTTAATAATGACTACGATAATCAGGTTAATCAGTGCGTAAATGCGAGCGTTAAAAATCATAATATTCGAGTTTTCTCGTTTATTGTCTTCAGTAAATGTCTACATCTCTAGTGTTATCACACAAATCTGCCGCATGACAAGGGAAATGTCATTCTTTTTTCACATTAAAATACCATTCCACCAAGCTATATAACAACCTTATCGCTTTGGTGAGCAACGAATATCCAGAGCGAATACTTTTAAATCAAAGACAAAGGAAAGTTATGGGACTCGCGATAATTCATAGCCGAGCTAGTGTGGGTGTAGAGGCGCCAGAAGTGACCGTTGAGGTGCATATAAGCAACGGAATGCCTGGCTTCACGCTGGTGGGTCTACCTGAAACAACGGTCAAGGAATCTAAAGATCGAGTGAGAAGCGCGATCATCAATTCTCGCTTTGAGTTTCCATCGAAAAGAATCACGGTTAATCTCGCCCCAGCCGATTTGCCCAAAGAAGGTGGCCGTTTTGACCTGCCCATCGCGCTTGGGATTTTGGTGGCGTCAGATCAGCTTCCGACATCAAAAATAGCTCAACATGAATTTATCGGTGAGTTGGCATTGTCAGGAGAACTTCGCTCGGTAAAGGGCGTTTTGCCTGCGACGTTAGCCGCCGACAGTGTAGAGCGATGCTTAGTTGTCCCACATCATAACGGTGATCAGGCTGCGTTGGTGGGCAAGGGAGCGCATAAATCTGCACAAACCTTGTTGGAGGTTTGTGCTGACATGTGTGGACAGGCTCAGCTTGGGCTATATAGAACGGAACATCATCAGGCTGATGTTTCAGTGCTTCGCGACCTACAAGATATTATCGGCCAACAACAAGGCAAGCGAGCTCTAGAGATAGCCGCTGCTGGGAATCATAACTTATTGTTTCTTGGCCCACCCGGAACCGGAAAAACTATGCTCGCTTCTCGACTGCGTGACCTATTACCTGAAATGAGTGATGACGAAGCGATGGAAACCGCGTCGGTGGCCTCGTTAACGCAACAAGAAATCAATCAATACAACTGGAAGCAACGACCTTTTCGCTCTCCTCACCATTCCAGTTCAATGGCGGCATTAGTGGGTGGTGGTTCGGTGCCTCGCCCCGGAGAGATCTCTTTAGCGCATAACGGCTTATTGTTCTTAGATGAGATGCCGGAGTTTGAGCGCAAGGTGCTTGATTCATTACGAGAGCCACTAGAGTCGGGCGAGATCATTATCTCCCGTGCTGCGGGCAAGACTCGTTTTCCTGCGCGTTTTCAATTGGTCGGTGCACTTAACCCAAGTCCAACGGGTTATTACGAAGGTAACCAGGCGCGCGCCAACCCACAGATCATCCTGCGTTACCTCAATCGCTTATCTGGGCCCTTGCTGGATAGGTTCGATATGTCATTGGAGATACCTCTGTTGCCAAAAGGAATGTTGGCCGAAGGCGGTGATCGCGGTGAAACCACTCAAGTAGTTAAGCAAAGGGTTAGGCAGGCGCGCGAGTTAATGCTATCTCGCAACCATAAATCGAATGCACTGTTAGGTAGCCGAGAAATTGAGAAGTATTGCCCACTGCGACGCGAAGATGCGGAGTTTCTTGAGACAGCACTCCATCGATTGGGGCTGTCGATTCGTGCCTATCACCGAATCATTAAGGTAGCGCGAACCATTGCTGACCTTGACGGTAACGAGCAGATAGAAAAGAAACACCTATCGGAAGCGCTGGGCTATCGAGCGATGGACCGATTGTTGAAGCAACTCACGGCTCAAGCTGTGTAGTAGTAAATAGAAAGCCTGCTTGTGTGAAGTGACCCCGTAAA
>NZ_JBFRTU010000025.1:0-820 GCF_041474275.1 Vibrio sp. 10N.222.52.B7
TCTTGTGCGCCGCCAACTGATGTTACGTCGATAGTATCAACCGTTACGTCTTTGCCAGGTTGCATGCCTAGTTCGCCAGCCAGGCTGCCAGAGAATGCCACTTCGCCTTCAACCTTGTTGTTACCAGTAAACATTTGTAGCTTACCATCTTCAGTTACAGACGCTTTAACAGAGTCTTGTTGACCGTTGATGTACGTTGCTAGCTCTTCGATGTCGTCACCCGCTTTTGCGCTGATGTCGATTTCTTGTGCTTGACCGAAGTTATCAGTGAACGACATTTTTAGGTCGTTAGAGCCTGCTTGAACGTTCCAATCTTTATCTTTCGCGTTCTCAGTTTGGTAGCTCTTACCACCCATCTGAGCGTTATCAGAGCGCATGTCTTTCAGTTGAAGCATTACCGCTTCACCGTTGTCTGCACCGATTTGGAATGATTTAGTACCGTGAGTACCGTTAAGCAACTTGTTGCCACCAAAAGACGTCGTTTCCGCGATACGGTTCAGTTCGTCGTTCAGCGCTGTTACTTCTTCTTGAATCGCTACACGCTCAGATTTTGAGTTTGAGCCGTTTGAAGATTGTAGAGACAAATCACGCATACGTTGCAGGATGTTAGTCGTCTCATTCATTGCACCTTCAGCTGTTTGTGCAATTGAGATACCGTCGTTCGCGTTACGTACAGCAACATCAAGACCACGACTTTGAACGTTCAAACGGTTCGAGATTTGTAGACCCGCAGCGTCATCTTTTGCGCTGTTGATTTTTGAGCCAGAAGCTAGACGCTCCATTGATGTTTGTTGTGCGCTGTTTGCGTTGTTTAGGTAAC
>NZ_JBFRTU010000025.1:1483-21337 GCF_041474275.1 Vibrio sp. 10N.222.52.B7
ACATTCACTGCCATGGTGATTTCTCCAATTGATTTTCCGGTATAGCGGTTTCCGACGTCTCGGAAAACCAAGTAGTTCTCTCAAAGTTACTTTTAATAACGGCGCGAAAATCAGAAGCTTTAGAAAAACTTTCAAAAAACCACAAAAAAAATATTAATCTAATATTTATCAACAACTTAATTTTCATCATTTTCTAATACAGCGATAGATTTCAATTGGAAAAAGATCTTAATCTGTTCAGAAAGCGTACGAACCGCCGTCTAAATGGCTCAAGGTCGAGAAATGATCAATCACCAAAGATCTCTGACTTACGCAAATCTTGTGTAATAGATGACATTATTTGTCGTGAAGAAGAACCATCAAATAGAGATTTGGAAAAGGTAGTGCGAGAAAGTTCACAGGAAAATAAATAGCAAAAACAAGAAATACAGAAAGGAAAAAGCCCCTTTTCCTTTGAGAGAACCGGGGCTAGTTGGCGCGTCAGAGCCTGTGTGGAGATCATCGAGAAATGAACACATTTCCGACTTGCCGTTGCATTCTTACTGCAAAAATGGATAGCAGGTGAGAGATGAGAGAGCTAAACATTCAATAGTAAGTATGCTTGCCAGTTTCCCTTGCTGCATGGCTCACGTCTGAACACGAGCAGCAAGTTCAACCAATAACTATTGCAATAATGACATTGCAGAGTTAGGCAACTGTTTTGCTTGAGCAAGTATTGAAGTACCTGCTTGTTGCAGAATTTGTGATTTGGTCATTTGCGTCGTCTCTTTCGCAAAGTCCGTATCTTTGATTCGGCTGTTTGAAGCGTCTACGTTCTCTTGTACGTTTGCCAAGTTATTAATACTGTGGCTTAGACGGTTCTGTTTTGCACCCAAATCAGCACGCTGTGAATCCACGTACTTCATTGCAGAATCAATCACGCTGATCGCGTTCTGTGAACCCGCAACGCTGGTTAAGCTAACATCTTGAACCGAGGTTGCGCGGCCTTCACTCTTAATACCTAGCTCAGACGCTAGACCACCAGAGATAGACATTGGGCCGTCAAGGTCAGGTTCAGCAACGAACAGTTGAATGCGACCATCATCAGTAACCGATGCGTTCACAAGATCAGACTGACCATTAATGTAAGTCGCAAGCTCTTCGATATCATCGCCCGCTTTGGTATTGATATCTAAAACGATGTCTTCACCCGCTTTGGTTTTGAATTCGAACTTAAGATCGCTCGCTGTTGGCGGCACTTCCCAGTTCTTATCTTTCGCGTTTTCTGAATCGAACGTAGTACCACCCATACGGTAGTCATCTGCACGGATACTTGTCAGAGCCATGATCATTGCTTCACCAGAGTTAGAACCGATCTGGAATGAAGCTTCACCGAATGAACCGTTCAGTAGACGACGACCACCAAACGATGTGGTTTCCGCAATACGGTTAAGCTCATCTTGAAGTGCCATTGACTCTTCGTTCAGTGCAGTACGCTCTGCCGGCGAGTTAGTGCCGTTTGATGATTGAATAGCTAGATCACGCATACGTTGTAGTACGTTAGTCGATTCGTTCATCGCGCCTTCTGCTGTTTGAGCAATCGAAATACCGTCGTTGGCATTACGCATTGCCACATCAAGACCACGAGACTGAGCGGTTAGACGGTTCGAGATTTGCAGACCTGCCGCATCATCTTTCGCGCTGTTGATCTTGTGACCAGATGACAAACGCTCCATAGAAGTCGCTAAGTCATTAGATGCTTTATTCAGGTAACGCTGTGCTGTCATAGCAGATACGTTAGTGCTTACATTGATAGCCATTTTGCTCTCCTTATGAGTTCGCAAAGTTTCTGCGAAGCGGCCAGCTTTACTCTCATATGGATAAGCACTGACCGTGTATTACTCGATAAACCCTATACAAGGTTTAAGATCTGTATTAATCATTTATAACCAACACAGATACAAGTTGTATGCCAAGTTTAATATCATATAAATAATTTTTTAATTATCTAAAAATCAGAAGCTTACAAACAACACTGCGCAATTATGATTTTCTACTATTAGAAGATGAAAAACATTCACCTTCCTTATTGCCGTTTTTTGCCGCTATTCTAGAAACATCATGCTTCGTACAAAAAAGCGGCAAACTGTGGCGTAATTCGCACGTATGGCATAGCACATACGGCAAGGAATCAACGCCATGGTGATCGACAAGCCACCATTAAATACCGATTGATCATTAAATATAGTTAAACAAGGTCAGGTCTTTGGTTTTGCCAAACGCTTGTTGAGAAGCTTGTAGTGCTCGAGAGTTTTCATTGAACTCAATGATCGCTTTCGAGTAATCCAAGTCTTCAAAGTTGCTTTTTGCTTTTGCTAAAGACAACTTGAAATCTTCATGTTGTTGCTCTTGAATATCCAAAGTACTCAAGCGTGCACCAACATCGGTTCTTGCCTTGGTCAAATGGATAAACGCAGCGTGGAACTCTTCAGTTACTTGGTGCAGTTTCGCTGTTGCTGATGCATCCGATACCGGGTTTTCAGCCTGCTCAGCAGCCTCTTTGAACGTATCAAAGATAGAGAAAGTCTCTCGTGGTTCTAAGGTGATCGAATCACCTTTAGTGATTTGGCCTTTGATTTGAATATTCAGCCCTTCATAAACAATGCCTGTCGAAGGATCAAAATCTTCTGCCGCAACCACTGCGCCGTCTTTTTCAAGCTGATAAGCGAAATTGCCCGTCTGCATGTCGACAAACGTCACTTTATAAGTAGACCCATCTTCATCGCTGTTGGTCGCACGCCCGAGCAATAACTCAGACGCAGGTTCAAGCTCGTACTGAGGTTCGTAGTCACCGAACGGGTTGTCTATTTCCATAAACATCTTGCTGCCCGGATCATTCATTGCCATTTCAAAGCTGCTTGCCACACGCATCTTGCGTTGGTAGTCATCACCTTGATATGTCACATTCCCTTCGTTATCTCGAAAGAAAGGCTGATTTTTCGGCTTAGTGCCTGCAAACGTGTAGTTACCCGACTCATCTTGAGAGTTGGCTAAATGCAGGAAGTTATTCGCCAGTTCTTGAATTTCACGCTTCTTAGCTAAACGGTCTTCCGGAGAAAGCGCACCGTTGATCATTTCCATCACGGTTCGTTTTGCTTCATCAGCAAAGCCTTCAGTGTTAGAAACCAATACTTCATGATGCTCAAGACGGTTTCTGACTAGAGTAATCGCATCGACATACTGTTTAAGCTGTTCTGACTGCTGACCAATGTTCTGTAAATAGTGCGTCGCTAATGGGTCATCACTTGGCGACTGTAACTTCTTACCCGAAGCAAGTTGTGCTTGGTTGTGATGCACCTTGTTCTCTTGACGGCGCAAGTCGTTTTGTACTGACTGATAATTATGGAAGCTAGAGATACGATTCAACATTTATACCTTCCTATCTCAGAGCCAAAATAGTGTTAAACGTATCGTTGGCTGCTTGCATGATACGTGAAGAAGCCATATATGCTTGCTGAAATTTCATCATGTTTGCCGCTTCTTCATCGAGGTTTACTCCCGAGATAGAAGCAATACGTTCTTGAGCCGACTGTTTTTCTAATGTCGCAATATCACTCAGGCGATTTGCCGTTGAAGACTTCAAGCCCGTATTAGTATTCAAGTTGTGGTAAAGGTCTAAAATCGTAGACTCACCATCATTCAACAGCTTTCCTGTTTGAAGATCTTGTAGCTTACGCAGGTTACCGTTGTCACCTTCTGATGGGACAAGGTTTGCCGTAAACTTATCATTTGCCACCGCACCGGGTGTGAGCTCAAACGTTGTACCGTTGATGGTCACTGGCCCTTGTGGCGGATACGGTTGAGGCTGCATTAAAATGTTACCCTTCGGATCCGTCACAGCAAACTGCTCACCTTTTGGTGAGACAATCACTTCAAACTCACGCAGTTGACCTGCTTCTAGGATTTTAAATCCCGCTGTACCCTTGGCAAACGTGGTCGATGCCTCATAACTTTGCGCAGCAATGTCTTTCGGGTCTTTGGTTTCCATATGAATCTGCGCAGCAAAATTACGCGTTGGACGCAGTAACAGTTTCTCTCCTAGTTCAGGAGGGTTACGTACTTCCACTCGCATGCCATCAAGATAAAAAGCACTACCGCTAGAGTCGGTCGCCATCTTAACGGTCTCACCGTTCGGCTTAGTCACGACATAATCACTGCCATCGTATTTCAGTCCATACTCACCGCCTTTTAAGGCAGAAGTATCATCAATGTATACCGCAACATCGGCTTTCGATTGCCCGCTAGCCGTGACACGAGATTTTGCCACCAGCTCTGAGTTCACGTCGGTAAACAAGTCCTTACCTACGTTGCCGTTAAGATCCAAACCTTGTTCTTGAAGACTATTGACCTCATATGAAAACGCGGTCGCCAAACGACCAAGCTCATCCATGATTGCTGGGATATGTTCGTCACGCATGTCTAGCATGGCGCCGATTTTTCCGTCGATATCACTGCTGGTGATCGGTTTTAAAGACTTACCTTCAACAATCGCTAGGCGGCGCTGATGTGCATCGGGTAAGCCATCAACCATCTTCAGCTGACTCGCTTCACTACCAGAGACCAAGGTATGGCCATTACCAATATGGACATTAAACCCTTCGGCATTTGAGCGTGGTGTCACCGTAACTTTGGTGTAACCAGAAAGCTCATTAATCAACTTTTCATGCTGATCTCGTAGGTCATTATGAGGCCCAGGAGTTCGCATCATTAAACGCTGAACATCACGGATCTCGTACGCAAGTTGGTTAACTCGCTCGATACCCATATCTAATTTTTTATTCGTAGAATCAGACTGTTGACGAACTGTTTCATGAAATTCATTCAAGGTTTTAGTTACAAGCCCTGCTTTCTCTAACACGACCTTACGCGCACCCACATCATTTGGGGTATCGGCGAGAGTCTTAACGGAATCAAACCATTCGTTGAGGTTTTCTGGAATCTTCTTTGAAGCGACCGACGACAACATGCTCGACAGCATATCGAGGTTGGCTTCGGTATCGCCTTTGTTGGCGGCATTGGTTGTCGATAAGTTAAGTTCTTTGACGGCAAACTGATCCCAAGAGCGGCGAACATTTTCCACATGTACACCCATACCGTAGGATTGCCCACCGTACTGGCGCGGGTCATTCACACCTTGAATCACAGACTGGCGGCTATAGCCCTCTGTGTTAGCGTTAGAAATGTTATGACCTGTGGTGTTGAGCTGTCTCTGAGCCGTAAGAACACTTTGTGCCCCTACATTCAGAAGATCCGACGCCATAATGCCCCCAAAAAACTTAACAAAACCAGAATGAACTGATTAACTACAACCGTATATTACCAAGATAAATGCAATATGTGTGCCAACACAAACAATAGGAAATTAAAAGACGATAATTTATTGAAGTGTAAGGAGATAACTATGGATTACGCGTAAGAACTGAAGGGGCGGAGAAGAAAAGAGCCTGCCAGTAGCAAGCTCTCTATGTTGATTTATGACGCTAGTTCATCTCATCAATCTTGGCTTTAACTCGTAAAACCTTGTCTGCATAGTTAGGGTCAGTTGCGTAACCAGCCTGATGAATACCTTTGATGAAATTCTCTGAATTGCCTTGATGCTGTAGCGCCGTTTCGTATCTTGGATTTTCGTTCAAGAACTTCACGTAATCATTAAAGCTATCTTCGAAATTAGAGTAAGAACGGAAGGAAGCTGACTCTTTAACGGCGGTTTTTCCATGGAACTCAAGAGTTTGAGTCGCGACCTTATCGCCCTTCCAACTTCTATCTGCTTTGATGTTAAATAAGTTATTGCTGTTGCCCAAAGAGTTCTTAACCATTTTAGAACCCCAACCCGTTTCAAGGGCAGCTTGTGCCAATAGAAGAGACGAGTCCACACCAAGCGCACTTGCCGCTTTTTCCGCGTAAGGCTTCATTGAGGTCACAAACGATTCTGGAGAATCAAAGGATACTGGCTGTTTTGCTGCTTGCGCAGGTTGAACGTCTGACGCTCGCTCTTCCGAACGGCCTGAATATTGCGGTCTTTGCAATGAAGCATCAAAGCCTTCACTGCGAACCTTCTCTTCAGACGTATCGCTTGCTTGGCCAGCGCTTAGTTGAGCCACGATCATGTCCGCAAGGCCTAATGAACCTGAAGCGCTTAACTCACTCGCCATTTGGTCATCTTGCATCTGACGATAGAACTGCTCGTTCTGGCTGTTCAACATATCCGACTTAAAGCTCGAGTTAGCATCGCGCATTGACCTAAACAACATCGAGGTGAAAATCGATTCAAACTGTTTTGCCGCCGCGGTTAATGCTTCTTTCTCGCTACCTTCTTCACCGTTTACCGCTTGTTGACGAAGGCGGTCTAGGCTACCGATATCGTGAATAAAGCCGATGTCATTGTTATTTTTAATCATGCTTTACCCCTTCTTAGATAATGATCAATTGGCCTTCAATCGCACCCGCTTGTTTCAGTGCTTGAAGGATTGCCATTAAATCAGAAGGTGCAGCGCCCACTTCATTGACTGCGCGTACCAAATCGTCCAGCGTTAGGCCAGGTTCAAATTTGAACATCTTACCATCGCCTTCCGTGATTTCGATATCAGAATCAGGGACCACTACCGTTTGGCCACCAGAGAATGCATTCGGTTGGCTTACGTTTAGATTTTCTTTAATTGCAACCGTCATACCACCGTGGGTGACCGCCGCCGCTTTTAGGCGAACGTGCTTACCAACCACAATCGTACCTGTACGAGAGTTGACGATGATTTTTGCAGAGCCTTCAGCAGGGTCGAACTCGATGTTTTCGATAGCCGACAAGAATGCTACACGCTGGCTGATTTCACGCGGTGCACGAACTTTTACTGAAGTTGCGTCTACCGCTGAAGCCATTTGTGGGCCTAGGAAATTATTAACCGCATCAGCCATACGCTGAGCCGTTGTGAAATCTGATTGGATTAGGTTGAAGGTGATGTAGTCACCACGACCGAATGGCGTTGGGATCTCTTGTTCAACCGTCGCACCGCTAGAGATGATACCAACGTTAGGGTTGTTACCGACAATCTTAGAACCGTCGTTACCTTGTGCACTAAAGCCACTTACCACCAAGTTACCCTGCGCGACCGCATACACTTGACCGTCTAGACCTTTCAAGAAGGTCTGTAGCAAGGTACCACCACGAAGGCTTTTTGCTGAACCGATAGAAGAAACGGTTACGTCAACTTCTTGCCCTTGCTTAGAGAATGCTGGCAGTTCAGCAGTCACAATAACAGCCGCGACGTTTTTGGTTTTTGGCTTAGTGCCGGGCGGCAATTGGATGCCAAAATTTTGCAGCATTGCGTTAAATGTTTGATCGGTAAAGGGAGTTGTCTCACCAGTACCCGGCAAGCCCGTGACCAAACCATAACCGACAAGTTGGTTACTACGAACACCCGCCACTTTTGCCACGTCTTTGATTCGCGCAGCATGGGCACTGGTGGCAAGAAATAGCATGCCGAATAGTACGAGTGTCAGTTTTTTCATTGAGTAACCTGTCTGTATTGCTTTAATTTATAATAGCTTAGCTAAATGTGGCTGAGTGATAGAGGCTGTCAGTATGTCGTCGTCCTATCAAGCTCTACAGAGATACATTAAAGAATCGTGCCAAGAATCCAGGCTCTTGCATATCTTTCTGTACGCCAGTCCCTGAGTACTGAATTCGTGCGTTAGAAACACGGTTTGAAGCAATGGTATTTTCGAAGTCAATATCGTCTGGACGGATGGTACCGCTTAGGCGGATGTACTCATCGCCGGTGTTCAGTGTCATCCACTTCTCACCACGAACCACTAGGTTGCCATTAGCTAATACTTCGATGACTTCAACGGTAATGTAGCCGCTGATGCTGTTACTTTGGTTGGCTGACGCATCACCAGCAAAAGTATTGGTGTTACTCAGATCATAAGAGAAGTTGTACTTGTCGATCGTCAGATCTTGACCACCAACAGCCAGCGGCTCCATTGATGCATCATTCGACTTAGACATGTCTGCGTTGGCTTTTTTGGTCGCTCGAGTATTCTCATCTAACGCTACAGTAATTATGTCACCAATACCACGCGGTTTTGAGTCGTCATACATGCTGCCAATGTGGTTCACATTAAACAGTGAGCCCGTTGCCGCTGCGTAATGCTCTGGTTTCTGCTTGGGGTTGATTGGCGCCCATGCAGGGTCACCAGCAATTGGATCGGTTCGCCCACGAAGCGTGTCAATAATGCCAGAGCTCTCTTGCGCCGACTTATCACCTTCCACAGCATCAACCACTGTGGTTGCATTTTCTTCTGCCGGAGTCTCGATCGGGTCCAGAACAGCACATCCCGACATAGACATAAACAAAGCTAAACAAAAAATACGTTTCATGGCGATATACTCTCAGCAGGCAGTGGTAAATGGGTCAATTAGCAAAAACAGATAGATTAATTAAAAAAGTAAACGGCGAATAAACCAATTACAGCTGTTGGTTAACAAAGCTCATCATCTTGTCTACTGACGAGATAACTTTCGAATTCATTTCGTATACACGCTGAGCTTCAATCATGTTTACCAGCTCTTCGGTTACGTTTACGTTCGATGTTTCTAGCATCGATTGGCGGATGTTACCCAGGCCATCAAAGCCCGGTACACCCTCTTGTGGGTCGCCACTCGCGCCAGTTGGCAAGTAAAGGTTTTGACCTACTGGCTCTAGACCACCTGGGTTTACAAAGTCAGTAATGGTAATTTGACCAACCACGACGTTGTTTTGCTCGCCACGTAGACGAACCGATACTTCACCGTCGTTACCAACCGTTACCGAGATCGCGTCTTCAGGAATCACAATTTCTGGTTGTAGAGGATAACCTTGGCCCGACGTTACGATCGCGCCTTCACCGTTCAGTGTGAACTGACCATTGCGGCTGTAACCTGTTTCACCGTCTGGCATTTCAACTTGGAAGAAACCGTCGCCTTCAATCATCATGTCTAGGCTGTTAGATGTCGTTTGTGCGTTACCGTGAGTGTGCACTTTTTGAGTCGCGACGACCTTAGAACCGGCACCCAGCATCAAACCACTTGGCAGCTCAGTATTCTGAGACGATTGACCACCCGGTTGATTAATATTCTGGTAGAACAGATCTTCAAATACCGCGCGGCTCTTTTTAAAACCAATGGTCGAGGCGTTGGCAAGGTTGTTCGAAATCGTTGAGATATTGGTTTGTTGGGCGTCTAAACCCGTTTTACTTACCCATAATGCTGGATGCATAGCAATGTCCTTTAAATTCTATTAGCTCATACGAAGCAGTGAATCAGACGACTTGTCCATTTCCTCTGCTGTGCTCATCATTTTGACCTGCATTTCAAACTGACGTTGTAAGTCAATTAGGCTGGTCATTTCACCTACGGCATTTACGTTACTGCCTTCGATAGCACCTTTTAGCAACGTTACCGCTGCATCTGCTTCGTATGCCTGATCTGGGTTTTTCGAACGGAATAGACCATTCGTGTCTTTAAACAAACTTTGGTTGTCTGGACGTACAAGCTTAATACGATCAACCACGGCCAATTCTTCAGCTGGAGCGCCTTGAGGAATCACCGAAATCGTACCGTCTGTACCAATTTCTACTTTGCTGATTGGGATTGGCAGCGTGATTGGTGCATCGTTTTCACCAAGCACTAAGTGACCGCTTGCGTTGGTTAGTAAACCGTTTTGGTCAACCCTTAGGTTACCGTTACGTGTTAAACCTTCACGGCCAGTATTGTCCATCACTGAAATCCAACCATCACCTTGAATGGTAACGTCTAGATCTCGGCCAGTAGTAACCACACTACCCTGAGCGAAATTATGACCCGGACGCTCTGTCATGCTGAAAACACGAGTAGGCATGCCTTCGCCATACGCTTGCATTGAACGTGCCTGTGCTAAATCAGCACGGAAACCCGTTGTACTTACGTTGGCAAGGTTGTTTGCACGTAGCTGCAAAGCTTGCATATTTTGCTTAGCGCCACTCATGGCAAGAAACAGTGCGCGATCCATAATTTTGCTCCAAAAATCATCTTCTGGGGCTAATAAAGCAAACACTGTGCCAATATTTTTAACTGTTATTTATCAATAATTTAAATAGAAAACGAACGAAGATGGGTGATCATCAAAGGATCATTGAGGAAGAATTGTTGCCAGTGGCATTACCGGGCGGCAATAGGGGCGGCAAATAAAAAGACAAACAACAATACCCAATTCAATAACATTGAATTGGGTATTCGCAGATGATTCAAACGCTCGAAACGATTAACGAATCTGAAGAATATTCTGTTGTAGCTGGTTGTGTACTTCTAGAGAACGCGAGTTCGCCTGGAAGTTACGTTGAGCAGAAATCAAATCAACCAGTTCTTGAGTCATATCGATGTTCGACTGCTCTAGCGAGCCGTTGTTGATGCTACCAAATGAACCTTTGTTCGATTCACCCCAGATCTTGTCACCAGAGTCGTTGGTAGAATCCCATTGAGTACCGCCTTTCTTATCCAGACCTTGCTCATTTGGTACACGAACCAAGCCTACACGGCCAAGCATCACGTTTTCACCATTTGAATAAGTACCTAGAACACTGCCGTACTCATCGAAATCGATTTTTGTTAAGAAACCTGTTGTCGCGCCATCTTCATCAAACTTAGTCAATTCAAACGGAGCGGCAAACTGAGTTGAAGAATCTAAACCAAACTTAAGCACTTGAGTTGGATCAGCACCGTTCAAGTCAATAGGGTTCGCACCAGCACCCAGTGGTTCCGAGTTAATCGGCTGACCATTGTTTAGGCTTGCTAACGTACCGTCATTGTTGAACTTCATTGTGTGACCAACATGACCTTGTGCATTCGTCGCATCACCACCAGTAATGTTGACCGGCTTTTCACCGTTCTCATCTGACATGGTGTAGTACGTTTGCCAAGTGTTTGGTTGAGTCTGATCTTTGAGGTAGTAAGTCGTTAACTTGTAAGACTGACCCATAGAATCGTATACCGTCGAAGACGTTGCACGGTTATAAGTATCAGCATCTTTGAAGTTAAATGCAGCCGGGTCTTTAAGATCACCGTTTGCAGGAAGGTTAACCCCTACTTCAATGTTTTCTGTCTGTTTTGGTTTACCAAACTCAGCAGGAATGTCGAGAGGCTTTGGCGCATAAGAAAGAACTTCCCCCGAGTTTGGATCAACATCGTAACCTAAAAGAAACTCATCATTAGCGGTAACCATGTAGTTGTCTTTGTTTAGGTGAAATGCACCATTACGCGTTAATTCGTTAATCTCTGGCACCATGCGGTCTTTCGATACTGCAAAGAAACCTGTACCACTTACACGTAAGTCCATTGGGTTGTTCGTATAAATACTTGAACCTTCGTGGAACTGTTGCGCCACTTGGCTAGCTTGCGCACCGCCACCTGCCGTCGTTTTTGCGTTAGTGAACAACGAGCTTGAATAAACATCACCGAACTCGGCACGAGACTCTTTAAAGCCAAATGTGTTTGCGTTCGCAATGTTGTTACTGGTTGTATTAAGGTCTAATTGTGCAGCGGATAGGCCGCTTAAAGCTACATATGACATTCCATTATTCTCCTAATCTATCTAGCTAGCATAGTCACTCAATAAAGAGCTACGCTTTACCAACTTCTAGTACTTCAGCAAGTCGTACTGGCGATGTGAAACCAGCCAGATTGAGTAGTACGTTGCCATCGCCCTTACCAAGAAGCACACTGTTCACGTTCGCATAACTGGAAACTTGGAACTCTGTGTTCTCGCCATCCAGCAAACCCGACGCTTTCACGTTGTATTTACCGGCCGGCAATGGGTTACCGTCTTCGTCTTTTCCGTCCCATTCAACACGTGTATCACCAGATGGTTTAGAGCCGATATCAAATGTGCGAACCAATTGGCCAACTTCGTTCTCAACACGGACCATTACATTGTCCATTGCCTGAGGAAGCTTAACCATTGCCGCCATACCGCCATCACCGGGTTTTACACCTGCCGCACCAGGAACCAATACATCACGCCCAACTAAAGAGGAGGCCTGAAGAGCTTGGTTAGAGGTCATTGATGAATTCAAGCTTTCAAACTGTGTATTCATTTTGCCAATGCCATCTACGGTCGCAAATGAAGCCATTTGCGCAATCATCTGGTCATTGCTAACCGGCTTGAAAGGGTCTTGTTGTGCTAGTTGCTTAGTCAACAAAGATAAGAAGTCTTCTTGTTTAAGATCCTGCTTACCTGTTGTTTCGTCGGGCTTTTTAGCGCCATCTTGAAGACTCTTCAGCTGGTCAACATAGGACAAGCCGCTTTGACCAACATTGTTGTTGATTCCAGCCATGTGCTACCTCCTTATCCTTATTGACCCATCTGCAGCGTACGCAGCAGCATTTGTTTACTCGAGTCAGCAACCTGTACGTTTGTTTGGTACGCACGTGATGCCGAAATCATGTTTGCCATTTCTTCCATAACGTTGACATTAGGCTTGTAGATATAGCCTTCGTTGTTCGCTAATGGGTGATCCGGGTTGTGCTCCGCGCTTAGCGGCTTATCGCTTTCCACAATACCTAATACTTTCACAGGCACAGTGTGACCACTGTTGCGTGCTTTATTTAACTCAGCGCCGAACACTGCGTGACGAGCCTTGTAAGTTTCTTCAGCAGAACTACTTACACTGTCCGCGTTCGCAAGGTTGCTCGAGGTCGTATTTAGACGAACAGATTCAGCACTCATCGCAGAACCAGTCACATTGAATACATTGAATAAACTCATCTAATTATTCCCCTTTAATCGCTTTAGTTAAATTCTTGAACTTACTTCCTAAGAAGTCGAGAGAGGCTTGATGCCTAATTTGGTTTTGCATGAAAAGGTTTCTTTCCAAATCCAAATCAACCGTGTTGCCATCTCCTGTATCAGGTTGGGTAGGAATGCGATACTTCGTTTCCCCGTTCACCGTTGTTGAGGCAGAAATGTGCCGACCATCTGTACGGCTAAGACCAATGCTTGCCCCAGAACTTGCCGCTTGCAGTGATTTCTTAAAGTCTAATCCCTTTGCTTTATACCCAGGCGTGTTTGCTTGCGCGATATTGGTGGAAAGCACCTCAGCGTTACGCTCACGTACACCAACTGTGTGCTGGTGAATGCCCAAAGCATTGTCAAAAGAAATAGCCATGTAAACCTCAACTCAAGAACTGACTGTTATGAAATAACCAAAGCAATATATATACCAACTTTTGAAACAAGGCGGTCTATCAATGCTTTTACAGGTTACTCGTGGGTAAACTTGCAATAAACAAGCCAAAAAATAGAGTAAATTGGAATGTCACTCTGACTTAAAGATATAGCTTAAGCAGGAAAAAGAAAACCCAGCACTTGGCTGGGTTTTAAATTTAGACGGTAACCTTACACCTAATATCGGTGCCGCTCGTTACTTTAATTTGTAGATGATGCCTGGATTACAGCGAACCATTTCAAAACGATCGGTTAAGCCTGTTAACGATTCAGACGCGCCCAATAGTAAGTACCCACCAGGGTTCAGGCTATTTGCCATCTGGTTAAGTACCTTTGACTTCATATCAGGCGAGAAGTAAATCAGCACGTTACGACAGAAAATAATGTCGAACTTGCCTAACAATGCATAGCTGTCCATCAGGTTCTGAGGGCGGAAGTTCACCATGCGCTTGACGTTATCTTTCACTTTCATACGGCCATCGCCCGCATCTTCAAAGAAAGTACGACGGCGCTCTGGAGAAAGTCCACGTCCCAATGCAAGGTTGTCGTAAGCGCCAGTGCGGCACATATCCAACATACTTGCTGAGATGTCAGTTGCGGTAATCGATACATTTGGCAGCATACCTGGCTTACGAGCTTGAGTTTCAAGAATCGTCATTGCCATTGAGTATGCTTCTTGGCCTGAAGAGCTTGCCGCAGACCAAATCTTAATAGGACGTTTATTTGCCGCTATTTCCGGTAGAAGCTTATCCGCAAGCACAGCAAACGGGTAAGTATCACGGAACCAAAGTGTCTCGTTCGTCGTCATGGCATCGACAGCAGCCACACGCAGCTCACGGTTTCGACCTGTTACTACATCTCTCAACAAATCAGACAAAGAAGCTAACTTAAACTTCGTTACTAATGGGCTTAGACGACTGCGCACTAAATACTGCTTGCTGTCACCTAATACAATGCCACATTGAGATTCTAAGAAACGGCTGAAATCGCGATACTCTTGATCACTTATTGTTATAGCAGTCATTAATGTCTCTTTTAGTTAGTTAACGCAGCTTTTACAGCTGCACCAAGCTCATCTGGGTTGAATTTAGCGATGAAGGAGTTAGCTCCAACACGCTCAACCATGGCTTGGTTAAATACACCACTCAACGATGAGTGTAAAATTACGTATAAATCTTTAAGTTCGGCGTGACGACGAATCTCAGCAGTCAGCGTGTATCCATCCATTTCTGGCATTTCGATATCAGAAATCACCAATGAAATCTGATCGTAAATACTGCCTTCTGATGACATCTGTATCAGCTTCTCGTAGGCTTCTTTACCATCCTTCACCGAGATAACTTCAAAACCAATCGACTCAATAGCACGTTGAACCTGCTTACGAGCAACGGTCGAGTCATCAGCAATCAAGATGCGGCGAACCAGTTCTTTCTCTTGTTCTACTTTCGCAATATCTTCAGCAATCTTGCTGTCCATTGTTTCATCAACAGGAGAAATTTCTGCAAGGATCTTCTCAACATCAAGAATTTCTACCAATTCATTATCAATGTTGGTTACCGCTGTCAGGTAGTTAGCTCTACCTGCGCCATCTGGCGGCGGAAGAATCGATTCCCAGTGCATGTTAATAATGCGCTCAACTGAACTTACCAAGAAACCTTGAATGGTTCGGTTAAACTCAGAGATAACCACAAAACACTTTTCAATATCCGTTGTAGGACGGCCACCAATCGCTAAGCTCAAGTCGATCACAGAGATCGTTTGGCCACGAATGTGTGCTACACCTTTAACCAGTGGGTTCAAGTTTGGCATCTTTGTCAGCTTAGGGCATTGCAGCACTTCTTTTACTTTAAAGACATTAATGCCGTAACGCTGACGCCCCATTAGGCGAAAGGTTAGTAATTCTAATCGGTTTTGACCGACGAGTTGCGTACGCTGATTCACCGAATCAAGAATACCCGTCATGAGCTCATCTCCATATCAAACTTTTTTGTATAAAAAGTGTTAGTCTACTGCAGGCTACGAACCACCAGAGAAACGGAATGACGTATTATAAAACAAATTTGCCACCTCTTTCCATAGCAATGTGTAGAGCTACTTTTAAAACTGTCGCTAAGTTTATCGGCATTTTATCAATATTGTTTAGTTTTTTTGTACAAGCTGCGACCCCAGAACAAATTGAGATGATTCAGTCTGCAGCGGAGCAACATATCCTTGATACAGTTGAGCAGCCACAAGGTGGCGAACTCTTTGTTAATTCAGCAAATGTTGACTCAAGAATCAAAGCGACAGACTGCCCAGTGCCTTTAGAGACCAGCGCTTCAACAACCACCAATACCCGCAGCAGTATTACGGTTTTAGTGCAATGTGTTCCTGATGAGTGGCGAGTTTATGTACCGGTGCGCCTTTCGATGTCGGTGCCTCTTGTCACCACCACTCGCTCACTCGCGAGAGGCGAAATCGTCGGTCAATACGATGTCACCACCGCTATGATTTCTCTTAACAAGTTTCGTCGCCAAGGTTTCACAGCTCCACATCAGGTCATCGGCGCTAAGGTAAAAAAGAACCTAAGACCGGGCGATGTTGTAGAAAGAGGTGATATCTGTGTCGTGTGCCGAAACGAGAAGGTTATCATACAGGCAGTAAAAGGTGGCATGACCATTACCACCAAAGGAACTGCGCTTACCGATGGCTCTATGGGTGATCAAGTAAGAGTGAAAAATGATAAATCACAGCGTATAATTGAAGGGATTGTTACCAGCATGTCTGAAGTCACGGTTTACTTTTAACTCTTTACTTCTAAATTGACGGTATCGTTAGCGATTTCACCCTCAACTCTAACGCCAAATATAACGGCTGCGGTGTTTTGTCCCTTTTCGACTATTGAGCTAAAAATTGCTAAAGTATTCGAACCCTTGGTCGATATTGACTGTACAGGTTCCCATTTTTGAAGAAAAAGGCTTAACTATGGCAGGCATTGATAATATTCGTTCAGGGCAAACCCTAACGACCACTAACCGATCAGCAGTACGCTCTGATTCTAGTTCTGAGGCATCACGTTCTGATGTATCAACTAAATCACCAGCAAGCAAAGATGCGGTTTCACTGAGCCAACAAGGCAAAGCGATTGGTCAGCTCCACCAAGATATGGCAGCACAGCCAAGCTTTGATTCTGTGAAAGTAGCAGCGATCAAAGAAGCAATTGCGAATGGTTCATACACTGTCGATCCAGAGAAACTGGCTGACAACATGATCAAGTTCGAAGATGAATTAAAAGGCCTTTAAGAAAACACTAACTTTTCATTGAAGTTATTGTCTTAAAGTACACGAGGTTATGAATAGGTTTACGTTATGGCGGCACTAGCAGATTTAGTTAATTTTCAACTTCAAAATGCCAAAGCCTTATCTGAATTACTAAGTTCAGAGAAAACCGCTATTACGAGCCGACAATCAAACGATATTGAGCGAATCGCCAAAAAAAAAGTAGTCCTTGTTGAACAATTAAGATCAACCGATCAGCGAATCGCGACCCATACCAATATCTCAGAACTGACCGAGAATCCTGAACTTGCTCAGTTAGTCACAAAGATCCAGTCGATAGTGCACGATTGCCAGCAAGCGAACCTTGTTAATGGCGAAGCCTTGAATCGAGCACACCTTAGCTTCAAAAAACTCAGCAATATGATGCAGCAAAGCCACGGTAAAATTGGCATGACCTACAATGCCGGTGGTCAAACGCATACTATTTCCACGCTGGGAACCAACGTAAAAGCCTAGTTAAGCTACCTCTTCAACAACACTCCTACTTAAGTCTGTATCTCAGGCTATTTCTGTCGTTGTTCTTTATCAAAATTTCTAATCAGCCTTTGAACACCCTGACAAAATCGATAAACAAAAAAGCGGCAAGTATTTTCATACTTGCCGCTTTTACATCCATATTAGTTATTGGTTGCCGATATGCCATCTGGAAAGCGAGTAGCAACCAATATCACTGAATATTCAATTCGAACACCGAAATTAGAACAGTGTTTGTTGTCTCTTCTCAGGTACTGCCTGAACTTCACCGTAGTTACGTAGCTGATCCATCTTGCGAATATCCAACTGAAGCTCTGTTACGTAGCTATCACCCACAGGGTAACTGCGCACCACTTCTGCGCCACGGATAACACCATCAACCGCACCTGACGTACGCTCTGTACCAAGCCGTTGATCTTCAAGTTCTGCTCGACCGCTTACTCGCATGCCGTAAACCTGTTCAGCAAGCTCACGATAAGCATCGATCTTAGAGGCTCTCATCGCGCGGATACGTCTCTCTTCGTCGTTACGACCTTTCTGCTCACTGATACTCGCATAGCCAACAGCCACTAAGAAATCATCAGGTCTCATGCTCTGCAATGGCTGACAGCCAACAAGCAATAAAGCGGCAACAACAAACATTAACTTCTTCATCTCGAACTCCTAAGGGCGAAGAATAACAGTATAAGGCTGACTGATCGTTGGATCGGAACGAATGATCACGCCATCTTGAGTTCGAATACTGTTGAGAGTATCTAGGTCACGGCCAATACGGTCTGCAGGTAAGAAGCCTTGTGCCGTCGCCACTACAATTCGAGTTTGCATGCCAACAACGCGAGCATTTACTAGTACACCGCCTTCTTGGCGAAGCATGGTGCCTGTCAGTACATACTGTACGTCTTGCTCTTGAGCTAAGTCTTTCCAATCGCGGCTCAACGCAAAGTCACCTTGGTGAGTCACTTGGATAGAGCCAGTAGTTTTAAAATCAACTACCTTGAAGCCACGACGCTGAAACTGATGAATGAAGCCTTCTGATACCGAGTTGCCTAGCCAGTTCGTTGTGTCCATGTGCTGCAGGTCCACAAACGAAGTAATTGCTATTGGCGTTCTCGCTGAAATACTTGTATTCGAAATGATCAAATCTTCAGTCATACTTTCCACAAAAAAATCCATGGTATGACGAGGGCTGTCCATCAACATAAACTGACTGCCTGAATATTCAGACTTGCCGTTATAGATCGGCGAATAAGCGCATGATGTCAGTAACATGACACTCATTACTACGAGCCATTTTTTCATTCTCTAATCTCCAGATAGTTTTAGTGCCACCTGTTCCAATATGTTCTCACCATTATTCTTTTCAATGGATTACAATGTTGGAACAGTCTTTGCTTTTCATTAATGGTTCAGATTAAGAAAAACGCACTTAAGTCAGCTTCAAGCTTATAGTTATTTGTTAAGCAATATTTATACCCAACTGGTAACGAATAGATGAAAAAAATAATTTCTTACTTATTTTCAATAAGTTCACTGATAACCATAAGCTTCAGTGCTCATGCCTCTTGGTATGAGGTTACCGGTACCGCAGCCATCGTATCGTCAGAGGAAACGGCAAGGGTCCATGCTCTGGAAGACGCGGTATATAAAGCGATCCAGTTCTCAGGTGCTGATATTGGTAGTATCTCCAACCTCACGCCGTACCTCGACGCAAACAAGAAAGAGTTTCAATTTACCAATCATGAAGTGCGCTACATCTTGGTAGAGAAAGAGAAAAAACGCAGTGGCAATATAATGATCACCGCAAGGATCGATATCTATCCTTCGGCAAATGCTTGCCATGAGAGCCAATACAAGAAGACATTTTTAGTCGGCAACATTGATGTGACCTCCCCTCAGCAAGCTGTAATGGGCAGAATCTATAACATTGGTGATGATTTTGGCCATGTCGTGGACCGACAGCTGGCGCAAGAGTCTCGCAGCTTTGTTTCCGTTGGCACGACCAATTACGATATCGACAAGCGTCGACCAGAGGTGATCAAGATGATCGCCCAAGACACTGGCGCGCAGTACATCATTGGTGGCGACATTACCGATTTAACCGCGACCATCGAATCCAAGCTTTTGAAAGACGACATCATCAATCGTCAGTTTGCGTTAGAGATGCAAGTCTTCGATGGTAAAACAGGACATCAGGTTTACAACCGTAGCTATCGTGAAGTGGCAAAGTGGCCATTTGCTAAGACCAGTGAAGTCGACACCCGCAGTGCCCGTTTCTGGGCATCAACCTACGGCAGCATGATGCTGCGTGTTAGCCGCAATATTATGTTGGACTTGGAATCTGAAGTGTCATGTAAGATCACGCTTCCAGAGGTTGCAGCGGTATTTGGTAACACTGTGACCATTGATTTAGGTCGAATGCATGGCGTACAACAAGGTGACAAGTTGCAACTGTGGCACACAGGTTCGTTTATCGACCAACGCGGTTTGCCACGCAACAAGGTTTCTCAAAGCGACATCACACTGACCGTTTCTCGCGTTTATGAAAACGAAGCAGAACTGACGATCGACCAACCAAGCCTTGCTGGAAGCATTCAAATTGGTGATGTGATGCAGAAAATCATGTAGTTAGCGACACGCCCGCCTCACAGTTTCTAATAAAGCCTTAGCACTTTTGTTAAGGCTTTATTTTTTTTCATGGGTATTAGTTTCGGTTTTGCAGTATTTGGCGTAATCTTATTAATAACATAATCATCACTTAGCAAACTATGAGTCAGAATAATCTAATTGGTGC
>NZ_JBFRTU010000025.1:22187-41241 GCF_041474275.1 Vibrio sp. 10N.222.52.B7
GTCGGTTTTGTTCGTATGGGTGAAGACAAAGCACTGAAGAAAACCATTAAATTAAGAGATGAACTGGGGAGACAGCTATGGGGCAAATTTTGGCCCAAAGTCCTCAAAGAGCCCTACCTGATGACGCGCCTGCCTCATAGTCTAGAACCCAAAATTGTATTCAAACCAAATCCAACTCAGAGTGATCCCGAACACCGCGACGAATGCTACATCGCTAAGTGGCGTGTATTCTCAGAAAACGGCGACTACAAATACAAAACTAAGGTGTGCTCCATTAGAAAGCACGGCAGACTTGCCGCTTACAGCCAAACCAAACGTGCGCTGCTTGATGCTCACAAAGACGTAATTGATCTACTTATATTTATGGGACGATTGAACAGCATCGACTTAAAATAGGCTTAAATCCGATTAAGCTGACCGCCCATATTTTTCAGATACAAAAACAGCCGCACATTGCGGCTGTTTTTAATTTATGACGATCCATCGTGGCAATTTAGAGTATTGCTACATACAAAATCGATTACCTAGTTTCGGCATATCTCAGCCAGTGTCGCCAATCGGCGCTTAGACTCTTTCACATAAGGGTTGGCTTGATCCCATGCGTAACCCGCCAGAATTGAGCACACCATCTGCTTAATCTTTGGATTTGGATCTTGATAGAAAATCACATCCTGCAAAGTACCTGAGTACCACCCCTCAACATACGTTCTAAAGGTGTTTACACCAACCATCAAAGGAGCGGCATAATCGCGTTCCCAATCTACCTTCTCACCGTTAAGTTGCTTTTCGACACACTCAACCGCAAACTGTGCCGACTTCATCGCAATCGTCACGCCTGACGAGAACACCGGGTCAAGGAACTCGCCGGCATTGCCAAGCAACGCGTACTTATCCGTCGCCAAATGTTTTACATTGGCAGAATAGCCACCAATTTCACCCGCAGGGTTTGGATACTCGGCGCTTGCCAGTATCTCAGCCAAGCCCGGCTCTTCCGCTGCCAGCTGTTTAATTGCAGCAATCTTGTCTTCTGGATAGGACTCAAAGAACTTAGGCTCTCCTACGACACCAAACGAAGAGACACCGTTACTAAACGGGATCAACCAATACCAAACATCAGGGTTGGTTGGATGCACAGAGATAAGAATTTTATTTCGGTCATATTCAAGATCGGTATCCACCTCTGCAATATGATCGTTAATGTGCGTAAAAATAGCTTTGCGTGGAGGGAGCGATGACGGCTCTGCCAAGTTAAGCATTTTTGGTAGCACTCGACCAAAACCACTGCCATCCAGAACGTATTGCGCTTCTATCTGATAACGCTCTCCACCCAGCACTTGTACATCTAAAATGGTGCTGTCGTCGGTGAAATTAATGCCCATTAACTCATGTTGGTAATCAATGCAGACACCCTGCGCCTCAGCCGTATCTGCCAAAACCTTATCAAAGGCACCTCGCTGAACCTGAAACGTAGTTCCAGGGCCAGAAGAGAACTTGTCTTCAAAATTAAACGCCGTATAAACGCCATTTTTGCGAAAGGCAGCGCCATCTTTGTATTGGAAGTTAGCGTTGATCACTGCGTCAGTCATCCCAGCCTGTTCAATCACTTCCATACAAGCTGGTAATAGGCTTTCACCAATAGAAAAGCGAGGGAATACGCTCTTTTCAATCACTCGAACATCGATGCCTTTTTTATGAAGTAAAGACGCAGCAATAGACCCTGATGGCCCAGCTCCGATGATCACCACTTGAGTTGATAGTTTTTTCATTATTTAAGCCATGTTTGTTATTTTTATTGCGCGCCAGCTTTCAATTCTAGAAGCGTGTGACCAAGACCGATATCGTCGGTACGCGTTACCACTTCAAAGCCTGCTTCTTCAACAATCTCTAAGAAATCTTCACTGCGGTAAAAACGACTGTTGCCATTGGCCAAGCAGGTAAAGTAGAGAGACGTCGCGTTTAAGCTATAAGAAGCCGCATCGTATTTCTGTGAATCCCAAAACAGTTCAAGGATATAGACAGTCGCATCTTCTGACATATGAGAGCGAACGCGCTTTAATATGCTCAGAATCTCCATTGGCGAGAAACAATCAAGGAACTGACTCATCCACCAAACATCCGCGCCCGTTGGCAGAGTTTGCTGTTTATCGAGCATATTCGCTGGGAATGGCGTGACTCGCTCTTGATAACCATGCTTTGCCGCGTTTGCCATTGCCATTTCTAGCTGCTGTGGCAAATCAACAATCGTCACCTCAACGTCCGCATCATGGTTGCAGCATTGCATCGCCCACTTACCCGTGTTGCCGCCGATATCCACCAGCGACTTAGGTTTCTTGCTGAAGACTTTTTCAAGTAACACAGGGAACGAGCGATCCGAATAGAAGTGATCAAACTTGAACCAACTCTCTTTTGCTTTTTCTGGCAATTGAGACAAGCCTTGGTAAATGGTTTCCCAATCACCCAACTCTTTCAAGCCTGCAGGTGTGCCTTCTTCAATCGCTTCTGTTAGATGCATCATCGCGGCATAACAAACATCGGCTGTGAAATCCATGTTTGCGTTAGTCATACCATCATGCAGAAGGTAGAAACCAAGGTTAGCCATTTTGTAGTTAGGCTTTTCCCAAGTCACAATATGAGCACTTAACGCCATATCGAGCAGGACTTTCACGCCGTACTCAGAGACACCGGTCGATTCAGAGATAGACTCTGCTGGTAAACCCTCGTTGCCCGCGTCATCTAACGCTTTCAAAATGCCTAAATCACGAAGTGTACGAGCAGTATGAAAAACAATCGGAGCGAAAGACAATTTCTGCGCTTCTGTTTTTGCTTCTAATGCGTTGAATGGATCTAATTTATATTCCGACACGAAAAACCTAACTTTAAATAATAGAGAGTTACTCAGCTGCCATTTGCGCAAGCTTACGTTTAATATCAACGTTTAAGTTATTAACCCAACGGTTGTAATTACGGTGTATTTCACCATCGTCGTACTTCAAATTCTCTGATTCAACGTAAAGAATAGAGTAAAACTTATCACTATAAGGAATTTCAACCACAGCGTGGTGCGAACGAACATACAATTCAGCGCGGATCAAACCAGGCTTTATTTCTGAAACCAACCAGCCTCGATTTTCAGCAGATTCAGAAATAGCTGATTTAACCTGTTTACTTTGAAGATTCAGTGCAACTGGAGTATCCTCAACATTCATTACAGGTTGGACGCGTCCACATCCTGCAAGAACGAATATGAATAACATTGAAACTGCTATTTTTAGTAATTTCATTTAAATTCCTTATCTGTGTTTATTTATAAGCGCGCATAGTATTTAGTTAGACTCAAAGCAAATCAATACTCTATGTCAAATCAATCCCAATTAATGTCGTTTAATATTGAGAAATGGTCTGCAAATTCAGCGGGGCTCAATTCTATTGCTGAATGGCAAGCGTGGAGCACTAATTTAGATTGGCCACAAGATGGCTCAACTGAATTTAAAGCTATTCCTCCAATGATGCGCCGCCGAATGAGTGTGCAAAGCAAACTTGCTGTCCAAACCGCGTTAACCCTATTAAAAGACACCTCGATTGATTATCTGGTCTTTGCTAGCCGACATGGTGAGTTGCATCGAACCGCCACTTTAATTCAGTCGATATTAGAAGGTGACGATGCCTCACCAATGGCGTTCTCGCAGTCGGTACATAATACCGCAGCTGGTCTAACCACCATTGCCGCCAAAGCACCGATTCCACTGACTTCAATAGCCGCAGGGCAAGATACTTTCCATAACGCTCTGATCGAAGCTTATCTTTACCTTCATCAATATCCGTCGCATCGAGTGTTAGTTATCGATTTCGACCAACCTCTGCCCGAGCTCTACCAAGAGTACGAAACACAGAACTTTGCTGATTATGCGCTGGGCTTAGTGCTCACCGCTGGCAGTGAATACTCTATTACTAGGACAGTAGAGACCAACCAAGCACCTTCCGTGTTACCACAAGGGCTACAAACGCTCCAACATATCTTATTGGGCGCAAATAAGTGGGCTATTGCTGGCAAGCACCAAACTTGGTCTTGGGTAAATAACACCGAGACAGGTCCACAATCATGAGCAAAATCGACCAATATTGGCGAGTATTCGCGACAGGGCTGTGCTTTACCATCTTTGGTCTAGGTGGCTTAGTATTAAGCTTCTTAATCTTACCCACTATCGCGCTAACGACTTCCAACACCATTAAAAGAGAGCTTAAAGCACAGCGATTGATTCGTTTCTCATTCAACGCCTTTTGCCAAATCATGAAGTTCACCGGAGCAATCGATTACCGAATTGATGGTGCAGAACTACTGCGTAACGACCGTAACTGCATTATCGTCGCCAACCACCCAAGTTTGATTGACTATGTGCTGATCGCCTCTCAACTTCCTCAATGTGATTGCCTCGTCAAAGCGGCCATTTGGGAAAACCCTTTTATGAAAAGGATTGTCAAAGCGGCAGGTTATATACCGAACCAAGCCCCTGACGATCTTTTAGAGCGCTGTGAAGAACGCTTCTCACGTGGCAATGTCATGCTGATTTTTCCCGAAGGAACTCGCACAACGCCAGGAATTGAACCATCCTTGCAGCGTGGGGCGGCACAAATCGCGACTCGAACACAAACCGATTTACGCGTGATTCATATTACGGTTTCTCCGACATTCTTAACGAAAGAGAAAAAATGGTATCAAGTTCCTGCGTCGAAGCCCTTTTTTCATGTCGCGGTGAAAGGTAAAATAGAAGTCGAACCATTTATTGAAGGCTCAAATAATTTAACTTCGGCAGCAAGGCGACTTAATCATCATCTTGCACAAACAATTTTCCCTTCCGAAGAAAACATTTAGCGTATCAATAACATAACAGGCGATATCGGCATTTCGAAAATACCTCATATAATGTAGAATCGCCCCCTTAAAGCAGCATTCAGATAAAGCATTAAGTAGGCCAAAGTGGAAACATTACACAACGAACTGAAACAACTGATCATCGACGCATTGAACCTTGAAGACATGAGCATTGATGAGATTGAAACGGAAGCTCCACTATTTGGTGATGGACTTGGACTAGACTCTATCGATGCCCTTGAGCTTGGCCTTGCTATCAAGAAAAAGTACAACATTGTTATCGATGCAGATGATTCAAACACTCGACAGCACTTTGCGTCAGTTGAAAATCTAGCGAACTACATCTCTTCTCAAACGAATAACTAGACAGATCTTTATGACACAAGCTAACCAACAAGAAGTATACAACCAGGTTAAAGATGCGCTTATTGAGCTGTTCGAGCTTGACGCTGAAGATATCACCCCTGAAGCTCATCTCTATCTTGATCTAGACCTAGACAGCATTGATGCCGTTGATTTGGTCGTTCACCTACAGAACGTCACAGGTAAGAAGATAAAACCTGAAGAGTTCAAAGCAGTGCGCACCGTTAATGACGTTGTCGAATCTGTGGTTGAACTATTGAAGGACGCCTAATGCGTCCTCTGCTGACTTTACTGTCGGCAATTATACTTTTCACTTATCCAATAGCGGTTTACTTTGGACTCAACAAGTTTGGCTTACAAACCGTTGGTATTGCCTTAGCCGCTATCTTTGCTGTACGCATTTTCACCGGCGGTCAGGCTAAAATCAAAGAGCTAAAACACCTAGCTTGGATCAGTGGAAGTGCCGGTATTGTTCTGCTGGCTTTAGGCTTAGCCTTTAAGCAACACGGCTGGCTAACCTATTATCCCGTTATCGTTAATGTTTGTATGCTGGTTGTATTCGCTTCGAGCCTATGGCAACCACAAACGATTATCGAACGTCTTGCTCGCCTTCAAGAGCCTGAACTTCCGCAAAGTGGCGTTGATTACACACGAAAAGTCACCAAAGTGTGGTGCTTGTTCTTTGTTATCAATGGCTCTATTGCCCTTTACACCTGCTTCCAACCGCTAGAAGTATGGACCCTATACAATGGCTTACTCAGCTATCTGTTTGCAGGGTTACTCTTTGCAGGAGAGTGGGTAGTAAGACAGCGCATTCGTCAGAGTTAAATTGTTATGACCCAAACCGTATCTTACACCTCGTTGTCTGAGCTTCTTAGCCAGGACAGAGCCCCTGAATCTATTGTCTGCTTTGACGACAATAGCGAGATTACGTGGCAAACATTTAACGACGACTTATCTCAACTCGTACAATTTTTGTCTTTATCCCCTTTTCAACGAATCGCGATTTGTACCCAAGACAGCTACCTATTTGCGGTGGCCTTTTTGGCATGTACAGCAGCCAACAAACACATCATCTTACCGGGCAACTACCAGCCATGTGCGCTTGCTGAGTTAAGTAAGCAGTTTGATTGCCTGCTAGTTGATAACTCGATTGGCGAAGTTGAGGTGAATGACGTTCCTAATATCCAAACCTTATTGGATTCAAACACTGAAGCACAAAAACCTCTAACCGAGAATCTTACGACCATTGATTTGGCAACAGTCCCATTAACTCTGTTCACTTCAGGTTCAAGTGGCACGCCAAAAGCGATAGATAAAACGTTAGAGCACCTCGATATTGAGACAGCTCAGTTACACAAGAACTGGGGTGAGTTACTCAAGGGAAACCAAATCCAAAGCACAGTTTCTCATCAACATATCTATGGTTTGCTGTTTAGAATCTTATGGCCACTATGCTCTGGTGTTCCATTTGCTCGACACAACCTTGAATACCCAGAACAGATCTTATCTCACGCAAATCAAAACTGTGTACTGATCAGCAGCCCAGCGCTACTTAAACGATTAAAGCATGAGACCAACAAGGTACAACTTGCAGGAATCTTCTCTTCGGGTGGTCCATTGCCTACCGAGTCGGCTCACCAGTCACGAGATCTGCTTGGTCATTTACCGATTGAAGTCTTTGGTAGCACAGAAACCGGTGGCATCGCATTTCGTCAGCAAGAGAGCGCTCAAACGCCTTGGCAGCTTTTTGCCTGTATTGAGGCTAGTCTCAACAGTGAGAATTGCATTAAGTTATTGTCGCCGTACATCGATAAGAATAACTGGTATCAAACCTCTGATGAGTGCGAGATGGTCTCGGAGAATCAATTCATATTGAAGGGCCGAACGGACCGAGTGATCAAGATAGAAGAAAAGCGAGTATCACTGGTTGAAGTGGAAAAGCGACTGGAGCAACTGCCTTGGATAAGTGAGTGCGTGGTTATTCCATTTGAGGAGCCTGAGCGATTAATATTAGCCTCTGTTTTGGTATTATCAGATGAAGGCCAAGCCGCTCTATCGACCATGAGCAAAGGTAAATTCTGGTTGATGCTGCGTACAGAACTCAGAAAGTGGTTAGAGCCAATCGCAATCCCGAGAAAATACCGTGTTGTCGATGAGATCCCCCTCAACAGCCAAGGTAAGCGATTAACATCTCACATAGAACAGCTAATAAAATCATAGAAACCGCTGATCGTATTTTACACTGAGATTATCTTTTTATATTTTTGTCAAAGAACCAATATTTGCCCAAGGATTCTAAGCACGCCCTATGGATAAAAGAAAACCAAACATCATTGCTGTAGACACGGTAGAAAATGAATCGACCCTGACACTTCATGTTAGCGGAGATATCACCGACTTTAATGGGCACTTCAAGAGCTTCCCTATTCTACCTGGCGTCACGCAAATTGATTGGGCACTTCACTACGCAGTCCAAGAGTTAGGCGTTCCTGGTTTCTTTAAAGGAATGGAAGTCATTAAGTTCCAAGAGCCTATCCTGCCTGACGCTACAATCCAGCTATCACTCAAATGGGATGCTGACAAAGACAAGCTGAGCTTTAGTTACACATCAAACAACGGTGAACAGACCCACTCTTCAGGCAAAATGAAGCTGGGAGAAAAAAGTGAATAGCGCTCCCGTCGAGGCTACTTCTCAACACCACACAAAAGAAAGCAGCTACAAGGCTTGCTTCCTTATCCCGTGCTTTAACCATGGCGCAACCATGCCGGCTGTGGTGTCGTCACTTCATCATTTTGAGTTACCGATCATCATCGTTGACGATGGCAGTGAACTCACAACAAAACAGTTTCTGTCTCCCCTAGCAGAGAATTCAAACGTAACCTTGGTGACGCTTGAACAGAACCAAGGTAAAGGCGGCGCAGTAAAAGCCGGAATCAAAAAAGCGCAGCAACTAGGCTTTAGCCACGCTATTCAGATAGATGCTGATGGGCAACACGACCTGGAAGCCTTGCCAACATTGATTGAGGCCTCACAAGCTAAGCCACAACGTCTGATATCAGGCCAGCCTATCTACGACGACAGCGTACCCAAAGCAAGGCTCTATGGGCGCTACGCGACACATATCTGGGTATGGATAGAAACCCTTTCTTTATCAATAAAAGACAGCATGTGTGGCTTTAGAGCGTATCCTATCAACCAAACTCAAACTGTGTTGAATAAGTACGATGTTGGTTCGAGAATGGACTTCGATATCGAGATTTTGGTTCGCCTGTATTGGGAAGGTTGCGACATAGACTTCGTTGAAACGCGCGTTATCTATCCTGAGAACGGCATCTCTCATTTCGATGCGTTGTGGGATAACGTCAAAATCAGTTGGATGCATACACGTCTATTCTTCAGCATGCTGCCAAGAGCACCAAAACTGATTGCTCGCCATTTCAAATCCGATTCAGCTGATAATAACCCAAATTTATCGACTGATTCAGAGCCGCAAGCTTCTGAACAACCACACTGGTCCCGCACTCAAGAACGCGGCACAGTATTAGGCATTAAGCTGTTATTAGCCATTTATACCTTGTTAGGTCGCGGTGTGTTCAACCTCATTCTGCGTGGTGTGATGCGTTACTACCACTCGACGGGCCAGCGTGCGCGAAACGCTTCCGAACAATATCTATTCCAATTAAAAGCCTATGCGGAACAGCAAAATATTGAGCTCCCCGGAGAACTAACCAGTTACAACCATCTGCTTTCATTTGGCCATACGATGCTCGACAAGCTCGCGGCATGGAAAGGTGATTTCTCGGCAGATAACCTGACTATTCATGGCCAAGACCAGTTCGAGAGCATGGTGGCAAATAAGCAAGGTGTGCTAATCCTTGGATCTCACCTTGGCAATATTGAGCTGTGCCGAGCTTTAGGTCGCAGACACTCGAACATCAAAATCAACGCCCTGGTTTTTACAGAACACGCCGAACGTTTTAATTCCGTGATGAAAGCGGTTAACCCGCAGTCTGATTTAAATCTGATTCAGGTGACATCGATGGGGCCTGATACCGCTATCTTGTTACAACAGAAACTAGAGCAAGGCGAATGGATCGTGATTGTCGGCGATCGAACTTCCACCAGCAAAGAGAGCCGCTCAGTATGGGCTGAGTTCTTAGGTAAGGAAGCTCCATTCCCTCAAGGTCCATTTATGTTAGCCTCGGTTCTCAAAGCACCCGTATTTTTGCTGTTTGGGTTACGTGACGACTCACAATCTAAGCCGCATTTTAATGTCTATTTCGAGCATTTTAGCAACAAGATCGAGCTACCAAGAAAGACTCGCGAACAATCTTTACAGCAAGTCGTGCAAAAATACGCAAATCGACTTCAGCACTACACACTGCAAGCACCGCTTCAGTGGTACAACTTTTTTAATTTTTGGACATTGAGCAAGCACCATGACGAAAAAGAATCCAAATAGCATCACCTTTGGTGCCGAGCGCCTCACGATTGAGGATGTTGTCGCTATCTCACAAGGCGCAAAAGCCTCGATGAACACAAGTGAAGCATTCACATCTAAGATCGACCGTGGTGTCGCTTTCTTAGAACGCCTATTGAAAGAAGAAGGTGTGATTTACGGTGTAACGACGGGTTACGGTGACTCATGTACGGTTGCGATTCCGCCAAACCTAGTTGACGAGCTACCACTGCATTTAACACGTTTTCACGGCTGTGGTTTAGGTGAAATATTGTCTCACGAACAAGCTCGTGCAGTCCTTGCAACTCGTCTTTGTTCGTTATCACAAGGTGTCTCTGGTGTGACTCACGATCTACTCAACCAGATCGTTACCCTAATCAACCAAGACATCTCACCACGCATTCCTCAAGAAGGATCGGTGGGTGCCAGTGGCGACTTAACACCTCTGTCTTACTTAGCCGCAGCACTGATTGGTGAGCGTGATGTAATCTACAAAGGTGAAGTGCGCCCAACCAGTGACGTCTACAAAGAGTTAGGAATTAGCCCTATCAAACTTAAGCCAAAAGAAGGCTTGGCGTTGATGAATGGTACGTCTGTAATGACGGCATTAGCTTGTATCGCTTACAAGCGTGCGGAATATCTAGCTCAGCTATCAACTAAGATCACCGCTATGGTATCAGTCGGTATGCACGGCAATGACTTCCATTTCGATGAAGCGCTGTTTGCAGTCAAACCTCATCCTGGTCAACAACAAGTTGCTGCATGGCTGCGTGATGATCTGCAAGCGGATCGCCCGCCACGTAACAGTGATCGCCTCCAAGATCGTTACTCTCTGCGCTGTGCTCCACATGTTATCGGCGTGGTTCAAGACTCTCTGCCTTGGCTACGCCAAATGATCGAGAACGAGCTAAACAGTGCCAACGACAACCCAATTATCGATGGTGATAATGAGCGCGTACTGCACGGTGGACACTTCTACGGTGGACACATTGCAATGGCGATGGATACGTTAAAAACTGCAGTTGCGAACCTTGCTGATCTGCTTGACCGTCAAATGGCTCAGCTGATGGACTACAAGTTCAACAACGGTTTGCCATTCAACCTAACGGGTGCTGAAGGCGAACGTAAGCCAATCAACCACGGCTTTAAAGCAGTACAGATTGGCGTTTCAGCTTGGACAGCAGAAGCATTGAAACACACCATGCCAGCAAGCGTATTCTCTCGCTCAACTGAGTGTCACAACCAAGATAAAGTGAGTATGGGCACCATCGCAGCTCGTGACTGTTTACGCGTTCTAGAGCTAACCGAACAAGTGGCAGCAGCGTCACTACTGGCGGGGACACAAGCACTCGAACTTCGTAAGCGCCACAATGAGCTTGATGAGCACCACATGAGTGAGAACCTCAAGCACATTCGCGACGAAGTGCTTAAGGAGTTTGAATTTATCGTAGAAGATCGACCACTTGAAGGCGATCTACGCCACTTCATTGCTCGTATTCAAAGTCAGCACTGGTCACTTTACTCATAAAGTAGCCAACCCTTTACGCAATATTGTTGAGAGCGATTTATGTCTGAAATCCTTCACCCATTACAATCTGAGGTGACGCTTATCACCTCATTCCAAGATGCCGACCCAATGGGCGTGATCTATCACGGCAACTACTTCCGATTCTTTGAAGAAGTTAGGCGCATCATGATGGATAAGATTGAGTACAACTACCATGAGATGAAGGATTCTGGCTACATGTGGCCTATCATCGATACCCGCGTGAAATACATTAAGGCGATACCGTTTAATCACAAGATTAAGGTAACGGCGAAACTCACCGAGTGGGAAAATCGCCTGCGCGTCGATTATGAAATTCATGATGCTCTAACCGGTGCTCGAATGACACGTGCTCACACCATGCAGGTTGCCGTCACCATCGAAGAACAAGAGATGTGCTTTGCCTCACCCAAAGTGTTTACTGACAAAGTCGAACACTGGCACCAATTTGGTTGCTTACCTCTAGCAACTGAACATCAAACACAAACCTCTAACCCACAGCAGGTGAACCATGAATCTGTTTAAACGCAGTCGCAAATACATCAATATCGCGCTAATTGGACTTACTGCGATGATGACAAGCGGCCTTGTAAGCGCCAAAGAAAACTCTGCTGCTGTCAATTCTATTTCAGAGCTGCAGACGGTGCTCAGCGAAAATAGTATTGTGCGTGGTGAGTTCACTCAAACACGCAATATGGAGATGTTCGCCCAGCCTTTAACGTCACAAGGTACATTTCTGTTAGACAAATCAAGTGGCTTACTCTGGACACAAACCACTCCGTTTCCCGTGAACTTAGTGCTCACCGATAACAAACTGAGCCAAAGGTTTGCCGATCAACCCGCAAAAATCATCACCGACAAAGAAAATCCAATGGCGTTTTATTTCAGCCATATCTTCTTGTCAGTGTTTCATGGGGACACGCAAAAACTTCAGGAACAGTTCGCACTCAATTTTGAGCCCGCAACTAACACCAGCTCTGATGAAAATGTACAAGCATGGACACTGACTCTAAAGCCCAAAAATGCACCGATGAATGCGGTGTTTGAGGCTATCACGCTGCAAGGCAACAGCGATATTGAACGTATTGAGTTGAAAGAGATTCGTGGAGATAGCACAGTGATCGAATTCAGTCAGTTAAGCCATCTACCGGAAGTATTATCAGATGCTGAAGCGAAACAATTCCAACTCTAGTCTTGCCCTTGTTTGGCTTGTTGTTGTAATGCTGTTTAGCGGGTTGTTGACCAAACAATTCGCTTTTTCTTCGTCGGTACCGATTGAAAGCAACATTCTAAAGTTACTGCCCGAAAACCAGCAAGACCCAATGGTAGAGCAAGCCTTTCAGCAGATATCCAGCTCGATGAGCGAGCAAGTGGTATTTATCATAAGCGCTCCCGATATCGAACAAACCATGGTTGCGACCGACGCTTTTGAAAAAGCTCTCAACCAAAGAACTTTTTCAAGTCAGCCAACTCTGTTTAAGCAAGTTCAAGGTAAAATCAACGCCAGCACTCAAAGCCAGTGGAGCGATTTCTATTTTCGTCACCGATCTCAACTGCTGACCCAACAACAAAAAGAGACGCTGACACACTCGCCTGATTCGCGAGCTCAATATGTCATTCAGTCTCTGTACAATCCATTCTCAGGCGTCACTGCAGCAGAGTTATCTCTCGACCCATTCTTGTTATTTCGCGACTACATCAGTGCTATTGGCGTCCAATCAAGTAACTTTGTTCTGAAAGAGGGCTATCTCACGGCCCAGTCGAATGAGCAAACTCATATTTTAGTCACGGCTACTCTGGCGGACTCACCTTATAGCTTGGCGATTCAAGAACAACTTCCAGATCTTGATTCAATTGAGCGCGAGGTCGAAAAACAATTTGGCGTCAAGGTGCAGCATACTGGTGTGGTGTTCTACGCCAATTACGGTACCGAAAGCGCGAAATCAGAAATTAGTACCATTGGTTTGGGTTCATTGGCAGGCGTTATTTTATTGGTGTGGCTGACATTTCGTAGTGCGCTACCACTTGCCTTATCTTTACTCTCAATCAGTACAGGATTATTGGTTGCACTGGCAAGCACTGTCGCTATCTTTGGTAAGGTGCATCTATTCAGCTTGGTGTTTGGCGCTAGCTTGATTGGCGTATCCATCGATTACTCTTTTCACTATCTCACTGACCGTTTGGCCGCAGGAAGCCACTGGCAGAGCGATAAAGGCCTAAAGCATATTTTCATTGCCATCACTCTAGGTTTAATCACCAGCTTAATCGGATACTTAGGGCTACTGGTTGCGCCATTCCCAGGCTTGCAGCAACTGGCTCTGTTTTCGTCGATTGGACTGATCGCAGCTTACGCCAGTGTGGTGTGCTGGTACCCCGTTTTAGCGGTAAAACCAGGCCAAGAGCGCCCTCTTCCCCTGTCGAAACTTTGGCATACTTGGTTAAGCCTTTGGAGCAACCAAAAATTTAGAATTGGCTTACCGTTAACAGTGACTGTCGTTAGCTTGATGTCACTCAGTCAAATTCGTTACGACGACGATATTCGCCAGCTTCAGGCTATGCCCGAACAACTCAAACAACAAGAACAAGCCATTACTGAGATATCAGGGTTAGGCAGTGGTCAAAATATGCTTTTGGTCACAGCTCAGAGCGACCAAAAGCTACTCAAAAAATTGACAGAAATCACCACAAGCTTAGATTCGCTGGTCAATAGCCAAGGTATCTCCGGGTATCGCAGCATCAATCAACACTTGTTAAGTAAACAAGAACAGCATGATAACTATCAGTTGGTTGAACAACTCTATAGTCAACAAAGCCATATATTACAAAGCTCTCTCGGTTGGTCTACGTTTCCAGAACTACCAAAATTCGAACCAATCACGGTATCTGGATTTTTGGAGTCTCCAGTCTCAGAGCCTGTTCGACCACTTTGGTTAAAACCTATCGACGGGCAAGCAGCGTCGGTCATTTTGATAAAAGACGTCACTGATGCTGAGCTGTTCTCACAGTGGTTGGAGTCAGATTTTGCTCAGAAGCAAGGTGTGAAACACCTCAATAAAGCGGATGAAATCTCCTCTCTTTTTGCTGAGTACCGCGTCAAGATTACCGAGCTGTTATTGATAGCATTGGCAGCTATTGGCATGCTGTTAGGCTGGCGCTATGGTGTGAAGCAAAGCCTGTTAATGCTGTTGCCTTCATTGATTGCAGGCGTAGCAGGTTTGGCGGTCACGGGCATTTTAGGCTCGACACTGAACCTATTTAACCTGCTTGGTTTGATTCTGATTTTAGGGATTGGCATAGACTACACCCTGTTCTTTGCTGAGCAAAAGAAATCGCTGAGCACCTTATTAGCGATCACCTTGTCAGGTCTCACAACACTACTTTCATTCGGCTTACTGTCGCTGAGCCAGACTCATGCTATTCATAGCTTCGGGGTGACGGTTCTGACAGGGATCTTTGTCGCTTGGCTGCTTTCTCCACTCGCGATCAACAGTAGTAAAAACGTAGAAGGACCAATTACTCGAGAGGCTTTTAGATGATCCAGACATTAAAGGTAACCTTCGCCATACTAGTGGGCATTCTAATGAGTGCCTGCTCGATGGTTTCTCAGCAGCCAAGTGGTGCGAGCGTGTCTATCGATCAAGACACCGATCTAGCACTACCACTGCCAGCTGAACTGGGATACTCATTAACAGCCAGTCAGTTGATTAGCGCTACGTGGGAAAATGATACACAGCAGCTTCCGGTTCAAGTCGAAGTCACACCAGGTAAAGTGGTTTTGGCGGGGTTCTCCTCTTGGGGTACTCGCATTCTATCGCTGCAATACCAGAATCAAGTAATTGATACGCAGGTTTTGTCTGGGCTTGGCGCAACTTTGCCACAACCTGAACAGGTGCTATTTAATTTAATGCTTACCTTATGGCCGGCTGAAGCATGGGCTCAGCCTTTACAAAGCATAGGTTGGCACCTAGTCGATACCGACAAAACAAGAACCGTATTTGATGAAAACCAACAGGCAATCATTCAAATTGATTACCAAACAGATCCTGGTACACACAAAACGGCAGGCGACATTGTTTTCAAACATTTGACCCTGGGCTACAACATCACCGTACAAACGTTGAACTCAACGATTGTCGACAATCCAAGTAAGAGTTGAACACTATGCCTATTTACATCCAAGACTGTGGTTTCCACTCAGCGCTAGGCTCAGAGATTGCCGATATTCATGGCTGTCTAAAAGACGAGCGTGAATCAAATATGGTCGAAGTGCACGATATGCTGAACGATGGTAAACACACTGTCGTTGGTCAGATCGCGGGTGAACTACCACCGATTCCTTCAGATCTTACGCAATACGCCACTCGCAACAATCAACTGGCGCTGTCGGCTCTTCACCAAATTGAAGATTCTATCGAGCAAGCCAAATCTCAGTTTGGCGCAGATAGAATTGCTGTTGTTATTGGCACCAGCACATCTGGGATCTCCGATGGTGAAGCAGTCTTCAAACAAAAATTGGCAAACGGCGAGTTTCCAGCAGATTACCATTACTCAAAACAAGAGCTTGGTGATACCTCAGAGTTCGTTAGCCAGTATTGCGCATTAACGGGGCCAAACTACGTCATATCTACGGCTTGCTCATCCAGTGGCCGCGTATTTCTGACCGCCCAGCGCTTATTAGATTCAGGTATGGCTGATGCCGTGTTAGTGGGTGGTGTGGATACATTGTGTAAGCTGACACTCAATGGTTTCCACGGTCTTGAAGCACTCTCAACAACACATTGTAAGCCATTTAGTGCAACCCGAGAAGGTATCAACATAGGAGAAGCAGCGGCATTTATGTTGCTCAGCAAAACAAAGTTAGCCGGTGTTAATGCAGCACAAGACACGTCAAACATTGCCTTATTGGGCTGTGGGGACAGCTCTGATGCACACCACATTTCAGCGCCTCACCCTGAAGGCAATGGTGCTGAACAAGCAATGAAAAAAGCGTTACATTCTGCACAGTTAAACGCAGAAGACATTGGTTATATCAATGCACATGGTACAGCAACGCCACTCAATGACTCGATGGAAAGTAAAGCCATTCATCGTATTTTTGCAAACAAGGTTCCCGTCAGTTCTACCAAACCGCTGACCGGGCATACTCTAGGCGCAGCAAGTGCGATTGAGGCTGCAATTGCGTGGCATATTTTGAAATATGACTTACCGCTTCCCTTACAAAAATGTCAGGATAAAGCTGAAGATATTGAGATTGATTTGGTAAACTGTTCACAGAAACTTAAAGCAAAGAACATCTTAAGCAACTCGTTTGCTTTTGGTGGCAACAACATTAGCCTGATTTTTGGTGTAGTAAATGACTGATATCCCTTCTGTAGACCAACTTCTCCCTCACGATGATCCGATGATATTAATCGATCGTGCTATCAGCGTAGAGGCGTTGTCGATCCACTGTCAGGTCGATATTGGTGACCATAATCTGTTCTTTGACGCCGAATCTCAAACGGTACCAGCATATGTTGGAATCGAGTTTATGGCGCAGTCTGTAGCGGCATGGTCTGGATATCACGCACTTAAAAACGGCACCACGCCCCCAATCGGATTCTTACTCGGCTCTCGTCGCTATAAATCACTGTGTGATGAGTTTACTCAAGGTCAGACCCTTGATATCTACGCCGAACAGATGATGGAAGACAGCGGTATGGCTGTGTTTACCGCAAGAGTCGAAGACCGAGGTGAGTTAGTGGCTCAATGCCAACTCAACGTCTACGTGCCGACCGAACAAAAATTACAAGAAATGAAAACTAGGAGCCCATCATGAGCCGTCAGGTTTTAGTCACTGGTGCCAGTAAAGGTATTGGTAAAGCGATCGCTATTCAACTCGCGAAAGACGGGTTTGAAATCGCCGTTCATTACATGGGTGACAAGCAAGGTGCTGAAGAGACGCTAAAGTCGATCACCGAACTGGGTGGCGCTGGACGTCTTATTCAATTTGATATCAGCAAACGAAGCGAGTGTCGCGAAAAGCTTGAGTCTGATATCGCTGAACATGGTGCTTACTATGGTGTAGTGAACAACGCGGGCATTACTCGTGACACTGCATTCCCCGCGATGACGGAAGAAGAGTGGGATGGTGTGATCCATACCAACCTAGATAGCTTCTACAACGTACTTCACCCTTGTGTAATGCCTATGGTTCAAAAGCGTAAAGGTGGCCGTATCGTCACTCTAGCGTCGGTATCCGGCATTATGGGTAACCGTGGTCAAACTAACTATGCTGCAGCAAAAGCGGGGGTGATTGGCGCAACTAAGTCTCTTGCTCTAGAACTCGCAAAACGCAAGATCACGGTAAACTGTGTCGCTCCTGGCTTAATTGACACAGGTATGGTTGACGAGCACGTGAAAGATCATGCACTTCCTCAAGTACCACTGCGCCGTATGGGTGAGCCGGAAGAAGTAGCCGGCCTAGTCAGCTACCTAATGTCTGATATTGCAGGCTACGTAACTCGCCAAGTGATTTCAGTAAATGGAGGCTTAGTATGACCCGCCGCGTTGTTGTAACTGGAATGTCTGGTGTTACTGCTTTTGGTAACGACTGGCAACAGATAGAGCCTAAGCTAAAGGCCTGTGAAAATGCGACTCAATATATGCCAAGCTTCGAGCAATATGATGGTCTCAACACAAAACTTGCCGCGCCTATTGATGACTTCCAACTGCCTAAACACTACAAGCGTAAGCAAGTGCGTGGCATGGGCCGTGTATCACGCCTAGCTACCGTTGCGACTGAGAATGCATTGGAGCAAGCCGGCTTAATTGGTCACGATGTATTGACCAATGGCGAAACTGGTATCGCTTACGGCTCTTCAACTGGCAGTACCGATGCGGTTGGTGCTTTCGGAGTAATGCTGAACGAGAAGTCGACACGAGCAATCACAGCAACCACTTACGTTCAAATGATGCCACACACAGCCGCGGTAAACGTAGGTCTGTTCTTTGGTCTGCGTGGCCGCGTGATTCCCACCAGCAGCGCCTGTACTTCAGGAAGCCAAGCCATTGGTTACGCCTATGAAGCGATCAAGCATGGTTACCAAACCGTAATGGTTGCCGGTGGTGGTGAAGAGTTATGCCCAACTGAGTCTGCCGTTTTCGATACCCTTTTCGCTACCAGTTTAAAAAACGACACACCCAAGAAATCCCCTAGCCCCTACGACAGCGAGCGTGATGGCTTGGTTATCGGCGAAGGCGCTGGAACCCTGATCCTTGAAGAGTACGAACATGCTGTTGCTCGTGGCGCAAAGATCTACGCAGAAATCATAGGTTTTGCGAGCAACTGTGATGCGGCTCATGTGACTCAACCTCAGATGGAAACCATGCAAATCTGTATGGAGAAAGCATTGAGAGACGCACAACTTCCAGCTGAGAAGATTGGCTATGTTTCTGCGCACGGTACTGCGACTGAAAAAGGTGATATTGCAGAGAGTAACGCGACAGCGAATATCTTTGGTGAAGTACCAATCAGCTCTCTTAAGAGTTACTTTGGCCATACGCTTGGTGCATGTGGTGCAATTGAAGCGTGGCTCAGCCTAGAGATGATGCATAGCGGTTGGTTCAGCCCAACCCTAAACCTTAAGAATGTCGATGAACAGTGCGGCAAGCTCGATTACATCACGGGCTCAGGTCGCGAATTGGATGTTGAATACTTGATGAGCAACAACTTTGCTTTTGGTGGAATCAACACCTCTATCATCTTCAAGAAAGTCTAAGCTTAGCTACATAAAACGCTAAGTAAATAAAAAGGTTCATCGCGGATTAGCG
>NZ_JBFRTU010000026.1:0-58329 GCF_041474275.1 Vibrio sp. 10N.222.52.B7
CGCACGGTTTTAGTATCAACTTAGTCAATACAAGGACTTTCATTCTTAAAAGAAATAAACCCTTAAATAGTGGCGCGTCCTGGAGGATTCGAACCTCCGACCGCCTGGTTCGTAGCCAGGTACTCTATCCAGCTGAGCTAAGGACGCACGGTGTTCATTCATTAAGAATGAAGTTGTGAAATATATCACATTCTTCTTGCTACGAAGAAAAAAAAAGGCCATCGGCCTGTAATGAATGGCGGTGAGGGAGGGATTCGAACCCTCGATGCAGCTACAAACCACATACTCCCTTAGCAGGGGAGCGCCTTCGGCCACTCGGCCACCTCACCTAATTCATTATTCTCAAATCACTTACAAGTAAGAGAAGAGAGAATGGCGCGTCCTGGAGGATTCGAACCTCCGACCGCCTGGTTCGTAGCCAGGTACTCTATCCAGCTGAGCTAAGGACGCACATTTACATTGTCTAAATTGCTAATTTTAGACTCGCAAGAAATGGCGGTGAGGGAGGGATTCGAACCCTCGATGCAGCTACAAACCACATACTCCCTTAGCAGGGGAGCGCCTTCGGCCTCTCGGCCACCTCACCGTCTTGCGGAGGCACATATTACGTTTTACCGAAAATATGTCAAACACTTTATTGAAAAAAATTGGACAAAAACACTCAACCGTTTGCTATTTAATCAAAGCGCTTGCAAATTGAACTTATAAGATTCAAATCGCGCTTTTTCCCTTAAAAATTAAGGTGAAAGATTGGCAATAATAAACAGCCGAAAACAATTATCTAATTTCTCCAGCAGCAAGTGCTACCGCTGATGGCACAATACTACGGGATGCGTATTTTCGCCATAGGGGAAGCGAATAAATCTTGAGTTTTGCCAAACAAAATACAGAGCAACAGTTCTGTTCAACCTTGTCTGTATCTCGCAGCATCACAAAGCATTCACTTCACCACTTTGAGACCGATCCGTTATCCAACCCATCTATGTCCCAATCAGTGTTTCGGTTCCCCAAGATCAAAAAAGGCTAGCAACAATGCTAGCCTCTTCTCTACGCAAAAGTATTAGTAGTTGCCAGATGCAACGTTACCATTACCTTTTTCAGCTTGAATGCGCATGTAGATCTCTTCACGGTGAACAGATACTTCTTTAGGTGCGTTAACACCGATACGTACTTGGTTACCTTTAACGCCTAGTACAGTAACTGTTACTTCATCACCAATCATCAGTGTTTCGCCAACGCGGCGAGTCAAAATTAGCATTCTTTGCTCCTTGAGTAATCTCTAAATTTATCTAGCTACGAGAGCATTATCCAACAAAAGTTATATTTTCGTAAACTATCGATTGAGTTTATTTAACCAAAATGCACTTCTTTTTTAGGATAACCCTGTGTTTCACGCGCTACGATGTATGCATTGTGTAATATGTTAGCAGCCATATCGACTTGCGTTGGTGATATCACCAAAGTTAAAGACTGCTGCTGCAATAAGTGATGCTGTACATCAATTTCGCCTTCAGACAACAATCCATGTGAACTGACCACAATTTCTTGTGTTCGGCTTCCTACCACAGTTAACAAACTAACCTGTTCACTATTACGGATTTTCTCAGCAAAAACTAGTTTTAATTTGGCACTTATGTCTTGTTTAATAATGAGTGCTGCCCGTTCTGTTTCCTCGATCACACTACAGACTTCGATCCCCAACAGTTGGCAATGTGAAATGAAAGACGGTAAATCTTCATTCAAACACTCGATACGCACCATATCTCTTTGGATGGCGATGCCAGCAATATCATTCAAACACTGATTACCCGCGATCAATGTGCCCTCGCCTTGTTCAAAGCTTGAAAGCACTCGCAATGGCACGTTGTTCTGCCATGCATACTGAACACACGGAAGATGCAACACCTTAGCGCCTCGGCGGGCCATCTCTTCCATAGAAGGGAAGTCTAAAGTATCTAATTTCTGAGATTGCTTTACGACTCTAGGGTCACAAGAGTAAACACCATCTACATCAGTATAGATCTGGCATTCTTTCGCCTGCAAGGCACCTGCAAGCGCGACCGCTGTAGTATCTGAACCACCGCGGCCTAATGTCGTGATATCACCTTTCGCATTGAATCCTTGAAAGCCTGCAACAATAACAATCTGGTTGTCATCTAGCAGAGCTTGAATCGGAGCAGTATCAATACGCTCAATCGCTGCATTATTATGATTAGAATCCGTGTGTATCTTGGCTTGATAGCCAGTCATCGATGTCGCTTCATAACCTAACTTGTGTAACGTCATTGCTAATAAGGCCATGGAAACTTGCTCGCCAGCCGTTAACAACACATCCAGTTCTCTAGCGTTTGGTACGCTATCAACTTGCGTGGCTAAATTAACTAACCGATTTGTTTCACCAGACATAGCAGAAACGACAACCACGATCTGGTTCCCTTCATTTTTCGCTTCAATGATTTTTTCTGCTACATGATGGATTCGTTCAATTGAACCCACCGACGTTCCACCAAATTTCTGCACGATAAGAGGCATTTTCACCCGTCCTCACCTTCCCAAGACCAATGTCTATATATGACAAAAAAACACATACTCCGCGTCAGGGCGAAGCAATAAAAAATTAACCAAGGAGTCTAACGCCACCATTAGACTTCTTGGTTAATCTCAATCAAACCTTGTTTAAACACACTTCCAATAGGCAAAATAAAAGATGCCCAATCAACTGATTGGGCATCTTTGTATCAATTACTTAAGCTTAAAGACGCTCTTCTAGCCAAGTACGCACAGATTTAAGCGCTTCTGGCAGTGCTGCAACGTCTGTACCGCCCGCTTGAGCCATATCTGGACGACCGCCGCCTTTACCGCCAACTTGCTCAGCAACCATCTTGACGAGATCACCCGCTTTTACTTTGCCGATTAGGTCTTTGGTTACACCAGCAATCAAGCCAACTTTACCGTCTGCTACGTTCGCGATCAGGATGATGCCGCTACCTACTTGGTTTTTAGCGTTATCAACCATAGTACGTAGGTTCTTGTTGTCTGCGCCTTCAATTGCAGCAACCAAAACTTTAGTACCAGAGATGTCTTCTACTTTGCCCATGATGTTTGCGCTTTCTGCAGCAGCCATCTTTTCTTTAAGCAGTTGGATTTCTTTCTCTAGCGATTTCGCTTTCTTAGCTGACTCAGCCAGTTTCTCTTCGTAAGCGTTAGCTTGAGCTTCTACTGCATCTAGTGCAGCTTCACCTGTTACCGCTTCAATACGACGAATACCCGCAGCAATACCACCTTCAGAAGTGATCTTGAATAGGCCGATATCACCTGTGTTTGAAGCGTGGATACCACCACAAAGTTCAGTAGAGAAGTCGCCCATAGATAGAACGCGAACTTCATCATCGTACTTCTCGCCAAACAGTGCCATTGCACCTTTTTCTTTCGCTGACTCGATGTCCATGATGTTGGTTTCAATCACATGGTTCTTACGAACTTGTGCGTTAACTAGACGCTCTACTTCTTTAATCTGTGCTGGTGTTACCGCTTCAAGGTTAGAGAAGTCAAAACGTAGGTTGTCTGGCTTAACTAAAGAACCTTTCTGAGCAACGTGCTCACCTAGCACTTCGCGCAATGCAGAGTGAAGTAAGTGAGTGGCAGAGTGGTTTAGTGAGATAGCAGCTCGACGCTCAGCGTCAACCGTTGCTTCTACTTTATCGCCCTTAGCAAATACACCTTCAACTAGCTCACCGTGGTGCGCAAATGCGTTACCTAGCTTCTGAGTGTCTTGTACTTTGAAAAGACCCGACGCTGTTTTTAGTGTACCAGCATCACCACATTGACCGCCTGACTCAGCGTAGAATGGTGTCTCTTCAAGGATGATGATTGCTTTGTCGCCAGCCGATAGTGAAGCAACCTCTTCGCCGTCAACGAATAGCGCAGAGATTTCACCAGCACCTTCAGTTGCTGTGTAACCACAGAACTCAGTGTTGGTGTCTACTTTGATTGTCGCGTTGTAATCCGTGCCGAATTGGCCTGCTTCACGTGCACGCTTACGCTGTGCTTCCATCGCCTTCTCAAAGCCTTCTTCATCGATAGTAAAATCGCGTTCGCGAGCTACATCGTTAGTAAGGTCAGCTGGGAAGCCGTATGTATCGTAAAGTTTGAAAACTGTTTCGCCGTCAAGCTCTTTGCCTTCAAGTGCATCTAGTGCGTCATTAAGAATAACCATGCCGCGCTCTAGCGTACGACCAAAGTTCTCTTCCTCAATGCGAAGTACTTTTTCAACCAGCTCTTGCTGTTTCTTAAGTTCATCTGCCGCAGAGCCCATCACTTCAGCCAGTACGCCCACAAGTTTGTGGAAGAACACGCCTTGTGCGCCAAGCTTGTTACCGTGACGAACTGCACGACGGATGATACGACGTAGAACGTAGCCACGACCTTCGTTTGAAGGCATAACACCGTCAGCAATTAGGAATGAACAAGAACGGATGTGGTCAGCAATAACGCGTAGCGATTGGTTAGATAGATCGTCATGACCAACAACTTCCGCAGTCGCTTTGATTAGCTTTTGGAATACATCAATTTCGTAGTTAGAGTGAACGCCCTGCATGATTGCAGAAATACGCTCAATACCCATACCTGTATCTACAGCAGGCTTGGGTAGCGGTTCCATTGTGCCGTCAGCGTGACGGTTGAACTGCATGAATACGTTGTTCCAGATCTCGATGAAACGGTCACCATCTTCTTCAGGTGTACCAGGACGGCCGCCCCAGATGTGCTCACCGTGATCGTAGAAGATTTCAGTACATGGACCACAAGGACCTGTGTCACCCATCGTCCAGAAGTTATCAGACTCGAACTGTTTACCGCCTTCTTTGTCGCCAATGCGAACGATACGGTCAGCAGGAACACCTACTTTCTTGTTCCAGATATCGAATGCTTCATCATCTGTCTCGTATACCGTTACCAGTAGACGATCTTTTGGCAGTTGAAGAGTTTCAGTCAGGAATTCCCAAGCAAATCCAATCGCTTCTTCTTTGAAGTAGTCGCCAAAGCTGAAGTTGCCTAGCATTTCGAAGAACGTGTGGTGACGAGCCGTGAAACCTACGTTTTCAAGGTCATTGTGTTTACCACCCGCACGTACACAACGCTGAGCCGTAGTTGCTCGAGTGTAGGCACGCTTTTCGGCGCCTAAGAAGCAATCTTTGAATTGGTTCATACCTGCGTTAGTGAATAGCAGGGTTGGATCGTTATGTGGAACTAACGATGAACTGTCTACGATTTGGTGTTCTTTGCTCTCAAAGAACTTAAGGAACGCGTTGCGAACCTCATCAGTGCTCATGTACATGCAGCTCTTCCTGAAAATAGTCGAGTTAGAATTTTGCCGTATTGTAGATCATGGTTAAGGCTTCGACTAGTTTTCTTGTAGAAAAGACACCCTTGGGCAGGATTTTAGTGGGAATTCGATAAAATGAAGAATATTCCACTATATCTTGCCGTGGAAAAGCAGAACTAAATTGACGACCTAGTACCGAAGAAACTCAGTCAACGAGAGAGATTTGACCAAAGACATGCTCGACGGAGCAGATCCAATAAAAAAGCCCCGCATAAAATATGCGAGGCTTTAAATTCTTTCAAAGCGGATGCTTCTTTCAAACATCCACTCTATAAAACGTGAGCTTATAGCTCTTCGTTTTCTTCTTCTTTCTCTACGTCTTTCTCTTCAAGAACAGCAGGAGTCAGTAGTAACTCACGAAGTTTAGTATCGATCTCTAGAGCAACTTCTGGGTTTTCACGTAGGTATTTACCAGCGTTAGCTTTACCTTGGCCGATCTTATCGCCTTTGTAGCTGTACCAAGCGCCTGCTTTTTCTACTAGCTTATTCTTAACACCTAAGTCGATAAGCTCACCTTCGCGGTTGAAGCCTTTACCGTAAAGGATTTGAGTCTCAGCTTGTTTGAATGGTGCAGCAATCTTGTTCTTAACGACCTTGATACGAGTTTCGTTACCAACAACTTCATCACCATCTTTAATCGCACCAGTACGGCGAATATCAAGACGAACAGATGCGTAGAACTTAAGTGCGTTACCACCTGTTGTTGTTTCTGGGTTACCGAACATCACACCAATTTTCATACGAATTTGGTTAATGAAGATAGCCATACAGTTAGACTGCTTAAGGTTACCCGTCAGCTTACGCATTGCTTGAGAAAGCATACGAGCCTGAAGACCCATGTGGCTGTCGCCCATTTCGCCTTCGATTTCTGCTTTTGGTGTTAGGGCTGCTACTGAGTCAATAACAAGAACGTCGATTGCACCTGAACGAGCCAGTGCATCACAGATTTCCAGCGCTTGCTCACCAGTATCTGGTTGAGAAACAAGAAGTGCATCGATATCAACACCAAGCTTTTGAGCGTAGATAGGGTCAAGTGCGTGCTCCGCATCAACGAATGCACACGTCTTTCCCACTTTCTGTGCTGCAGCAATAAGCTCAAGCGTTAGCGTTGTTTTACCTGATGATTCTGGACCGTAAACTTCTACGATACGTCCCATCGGTAGGCCACCAGCACCTAGTGCGATATCTAGAGATAGAGAACCTGTAGAAATAGTTTCTACGTCCATTGTGCGGTTATCACCAAGACGCATGATAGAACCTTTACCAAATTGCTTTTCAATCTGACCAAGGGCTGCGGCTAACGCTTTTTGTTTATTCTCGTCCATTTCTATCTCCACATAATCGGTTGTCTCAACAAGCGATCTAGAATCTATTTCTAACCCACATAGGGGTGACTAATTGGCTTTCATTATACTGTTGATTCATACAGTGTCTATACCTGTATGAAAATAATTTGTACAAATGTTACTTACCTTCCATTGATAGGTAATCATAAATAACTTGCAGGGCATGGTGCGTGGCTTGTTGGCGTACTTGTGATCTGTCGCCTGTAAATACATGCGTTTCTACTTTATCCCAGCCATTTAGCGCTTTCCACGCGAAGCATACTGTACCAACAGGCTTATCTTCGGTCGCGCCACCTGGGCCAGCGATGCCACTGATTGATACAGAGATCGTCCCGTTTGAATGTTGCAATGCCCCGCTCGCCATTTCTATTACGACAGGCTCACTCACGGCGCCGAACTCCATTAAGGTTTTAAGCTGTACACCGATCATCTCTTGTTTGGCTTCATTGCTGTACGTAACAAAAGCGCGATCAAACCATCCAGAGCTGCCCGCAATATCGGTGACTGCACTCGCGACACCTCCGCCAGTGCAAGATTCAGCCGTCACTAACACGTGTTTGTGTTTAGCGAGTAAATGTCCAAGCTGCTCACTAAGGTCTTGAGTCATCTGCATCATCTGCTTCCCTTTATTTACTGTCATATCATTTGGATTCGCATCTTTTCGCATCAGCCGCTTTTCGCACGAAACGCTTTCACGTATCCTAAGCCGCAATAGAAATAAACGAAAGAAGTTAACTGTGAAAGCCGATCAAAAACATACTCCCATGATGCAGCAGTATCTAAAACTGAAAGCAGAAAACCCAGAAATTCTGCTGTTCTACCGCATGGGCGATTTCTACGAGCTTTTCTACGATGACGCTAAAAAAGCCTCTCAACTCCTCGATATTTCACTGACTAAGCGTGGCTCATCAAATGGTGAACCGATTCCGATGGCAGGTGTTCCATACCATGCGGTTGAAGGATACCTTGCAAAGTTAGTGCAACTTGGTGAGTCCGTAGCAATTTGTGAACAGATTGGTAATCCAGCACTTTCAAAAGGCCCTGTTGAGCGCGCAGTAGTGCGTATCGTGACACCGGGTACCGTAACCGACGAAGCCTTGCTTTCTGAACGCGTTGATAACCTAATTGCAGCCATTTATCACCACAACGGTAAATTCGGTTATGCGACACTTGATATTACCTCTGGCCGATTCCAACTTTGCGAGCCAGAAACAGAAGAAGCGATGGCCGCTGAGCTACAAAGAACCTCTCCGCGTGAGCTGCTGTTCCCTGAAGATTTCGAACCCGTCGATTTAATGGCAAGCCGTAATGGCAACCGCCGCCGCCCTGTATGGGAATTTGAATTAGACACCGCTAAGCAGCAATTGAATAAGCAGTTTGGTACTCGCGATCTGGTTGGCTTTGGCGTAGAAAGCGCGAAACTGGGTCTATGTGCGGCTGGTTGTTTGATCCAATACGTGAAAGATACCCAACGTACTGCCCTCCCTCATATCCGTTCACTCACGATGGATAAACAAGATCACTCGGTGATCCTTGATGCTGCAACTCGTCGTAATTTGGAGATCACGCAAAATCTTGGGGGTGGTACTGATAACACCCTTGCCGAAGTACTTGATCACACTGCGACAGCAATGGGTAGCCGTATGCTTAAGCGTTGGTTACATCAACCAATGCGCAATATATCTGCACTCGATCAGCGCTTAGATGCAATTGGTGAAATGAAAGATTTGGCTCTATTCACAGAACTACAGCCAACCTTAAAACAGATTGGTGATATCGAACGTATTCTCGCTCGATTAGCACTTCGCTCTGCTCGCCCTCGCGATATGGCGCGTCTTCGTCAAGCAATGGAATATTTGCCAGAGCTTGCTGAAACACTGACGCAACTGAAGCACCCATACCTAACTCAACTTGCTCAATATGCTTCTCCTGTGGATGAGGTTTCTGAGCTGCTTGAACGTGCAATCAAAGAGAACCCACCGGTGGTTATCCGTGACGGTGGTGTGATTGCAGAAGGCTACAATGCCGAGTTAGACGAATGGCGCGACCTTGCAGCAGGCGCAACTGAATTTCTTGATAAGCTTGAGCAAGAAGAGCGTGAACGTCATGGCATCGACACGCTAAAAGTTGGCTACAACAACGTACATGGTTTCTTCATTCAAGTAAGCCGTGGGCAAAGCCATCTTGTGCCGCCACACTATGTTCGTCGTCAAACGCTGAAAAATGCTGAGCGTTACATCATTCCTGAGCTAAAAGAGCACGAAGACAAAGTACTTAACTCTAAGTCGAAAGCACTCGCTATCGAGAAACAGCTGTGGGAAGAGTTGTTTGACTTACTACTGCCGTATCTAGAGCGCCTACAAAATATCGCCTCTTCAGTATCTCAGCTTGATGTTCTACAGAACTTGGCTGAGCGTGCAGATACCCTTGATTACTGTCGTCCAACCATGACAGAGTCTGCTGGAGTACAAATTCAGGCCGGTCGTCACCCTGTTGTTGAACAAGTGATGGACGAACCTTTCATTGCTAACCCTATCGACCTGAATGATCAACGTAAGATGCTGATCATCACAGGTCCCAACATGGGTGGTAAATCGACCTACATGCGCCAAACGGCACTCATCGCATTGATGGCTCATATCGGTTGTTATGTTCCTGCAGAAAGCGCAACCATCGGCTCTATCGACCGTATCTTTACGCGTATTGGCGCATCGGATGATCTGGCTTCTGGCCGTTCAACCTTCATGGTTGAGATGACAGAAACCGCAAATATCCTGCACAATGCAACACCAAACAGCCTTGTGCTAATGGATGAAATCGGTCGTGGTACCAGTACTTACGATGGCCTGTCTCTGGCTTGGGCAAGTGCAGAGTGGCTAGCCAATCAAATCAATGCGATGACACTGTTTGCAACGCACTACTTTGAGCTAACTGAACTACCTAACCAACTTCCAACTTTAGCAAACGTACACTTAGATGCGGTTGAGCATGGTGATAGCATTGCCTTTATGCACGCAGTTCAAGAAGGTGCTGCAAGTAAATCTTATGGTCTAGCGGTTGCAGGTTTAGCTGGCGTACCGAAAGCAGTGATCAAGAATGCTCGTGCGAAGCTGACTCAGTTAGAAGCGTTAAGTATGGAGTCGCCAACATCGAAGCCAAGCGGTGTCGATATCGCAAACCAACTGAGCCTGATCCCAGAACCAAGTGAAGTAGAGCAAGCGCTAGCGAATGTTGATCCTGATGATCTAACTCCTCGCCAAGCATTAGAAGAACTTTACCGCTTGAAGAAGCTGCTTTAGTTTCTTACCAAATAGCTTGTTATGGCCGTACTGCTATTTTCATTAGACGGCATGAAATACCAAAGCCACAAACAAAAAAACGCTGACTTAAAGTCAGCGTTTTTATTTGTCTTCTATTTAGAGAAGCATCATCCGTTCAATTAGTCGTTTTCTACGTTGAACAGGTTTTCCATATTCAGACCTTGCTTGATAAGAATCTCACGTAGACGGCGAAGACCTTCAACTTGGATTTGACGAACACGTTCACGAGTCAGGCTAATTTCACGGCCTACTTCTTCTAGTGTTGACGGTTCGTAACCCAGTAGTCCAAAGCGACGTGCAAGCACTTCTTTCTGCTTAGGATTCAGTTCATCAAGCCAGAAAATCAACGAGTTCTTGATATCGCTATCTTGAGTTGAAACCTCAGGGTCTGAATTGTTGATGTCTGGAATAATATCCAACAGTGCTTTCTCACCGTCACCACCAATTGGCGTATCTACAGAGCTCACTCTTTCGTTTAGACGAAGCATCTTACTCACATCACCAACTGGCTTGTCTAGCTTAGAAGCAATTTCTTCCGCCGTTGGTTCATGATCAAGTTTTTGTGATAGCTCTCTTGCGGTACGCAGATAGATGTTCAGCTCTTTCACAACATGGATTGGCAAACGGATAGTGCGAGTCTGATTCATTAACGCACGTTCAATGGTTTGACGAATCCACCATGTCGCGTAAGTTGAGAAGCGGAAGCCACGCTCTGGATCAAACTTCTCTACGGCGCGAATTAAACCTAGGTTGCCTTCTTCGATTAGATCGAGAAGTGCAAGGCCGCGGTTGCTATAACGACGTGAAATTTTTACCACTAAACGCAGGTTACTTTCGATCATGCGTTTACGTGCTGCTTCATCACCGCGTAGAGCTCGACGTGCGTATAGCACTTCTTCTTCAGCGGTTAGTAGTGGTGAGAAACCGATTTCGCCTAAGTAGAGTTGAGTGGCATCTAAACTTTTAGACGTAACTTCAACTTCTTCTTTTGCTTCGGTTTTCTTAGTGACTGTTCGTTTTGCTTTTCCAAGAGCTTCCGGTTCCGTGGTTGCTTGGTCAAGATCGAACTCTTCTTTGGTTACTGCATTGCTTATACTCATAACGCCTCCCCCTGGCGAAATTAGCATGACATTACAACTTCATATGTCGCTAAATGACTATGTCACTCCATACAATACGTAATTTTTGCATATTGTATTTAAGGTAAATATCGTTTTGGATTAACGGATTTACCTTGGTAACGAATCTCAAAGTGCAACCTAACACTGCTGGCTCCAGAGCTTCCCATTGTTGCAATCTTCTGCCCTGGTTTCACACTTTGCCCTTCAGATACTAATAGTCGGTCGTTATGCGCGTATGCACTTAAGTAATTATCATTGTGCTTCACAATCACTAGATTGCCGTAGCCTCGTAGTGCATTACCCGAATAAACAACCGTTCCCCCTGCAGTAGATACTATTGGCTGACCTCGCTGTCCTGCTATGTCTATGCCTTTATTTCCTTGTTCGCCTACAGAGAAATTCTCGATTACTCTCCCTTTAGTTGGCCATAACCATTTGGATACTTTATCACTTGTTGGTTTGGTGGGCGGTGTAACATTCTGTTTACCTTTAGAACCAACATACTCCTTTGATTTGGATTGTTCAACCTTCTTTGGTGGATCTTTTTTCACCACTTTGGTGGTAGTTTGAGCTGGAGCCGGTTTAGAGTTTTTGCTCTTTTGTGGTGTGGTTTTCGGTTTACTTGCCGCAGATGACGTTGTGGATGCGGCGACAGGCGCAGCAACTGCTGCTGCCGCTACCGTTGACTTACCATACGCTGGCGCGTTGTAGCTAGGACGCCATAACTTAAGCTTCTGCCCTGGGTGGATAGTGTAAGGAGCAGACAACTTGTTATAACCGATGAGGTCTTTAACGTCTTTATTGGTGACATAAGCAATGAAGTAAAGGGTATCGCCTTTTTTAACTTCATAGTAACTGCCACGATAACTACCACGATCAATCGATGAGTAATTCTTGTTTAGGTTTGAAACCGGCGCAGGCGAATTCGCTGCACACCCAACAAGGGCACAGCTAAGCAGTAAAGTACTTCCTTTTAACAACTTCGAACGCATCGACTCTCTATCCACCTACACCATTAGTCTTTTATTAAGCTAGCTCACCAGGAACAAGAGGTACAAATCTCACCAACTCGATAACACTCGATAAAAACTCATCGCCGTGTCGAACGATCTTCAATAGTTGCTGTTCGTCATCACCGACTGGAATCAGTAAACGACCGCCATCTTTCAGCTGTTGCAGAAGCGCTTGAGGAATCGACTCTGCAGCGGCGGTGACAATAATCGCATCAAAAGGGGCTTTTGAAGACCAACCTTGCCAACCATCACCGTGCTTAGTTGAGATATTGTAGAAATCGAGTTGCTTCAACCTACGCTTGGCATCCCATTGTAGCGACTTTATTCTTTCAACCGAATACACATGATCAACAAGTTGAGCCAATACCGCAGTTTGGTAACCAGAACCCGTTCCGATCTCCAAGACACGGCTATCTTGTTGTAATTCAAGTAGCTCTGTCATTTTAGCAACAATGTATGGCTGTGAGATTGTCTGACCCTGACCGATAGGCAGCGCATTATTATCATAGGCTTGGTGATACATCGCCTGTGATAAAAAGCTCTCTCTCGGCAGTTGGTAAATCGCATCAAGAACCTTTTGATCCTGAATACCATTTTCAATCAGGAAAGTAATTAAACGCTCAGCTTGCGGATTACTCACTTACTTCTCCCCTAACCATGTTGCCATCGCACCCAACGACTCATGCGCCGTCAGATCAACCTGCAACGGTGTTACCGACACAAAGCCATGCTCAATCGCGTAAAAATCGGTACCTTCACCGGCATCTTGCTCTTTACCCGGAGGGCCAAGCCAATAGATATCGTGACCACGCGGGTCTTTTTGCTTGATCATATCTTCAGCGTGATGACGAGCACCTAAGCGCGTCACCTGAGTACCAGACAATTGTTCTAAGGCTAAATCAGGAACGTTTACGTTCAACAAGCGGTTGGTCGGGATTGGGTTTGCTAAATGTTGTTCGACAATACGACGAGCAATCGCTGCCGCTGTCTTAAAATGTTTTTTTCCCACCAGAGAAAACGCTACCGATTGAACGCCTAGAAAATGCCCTTCCATTGCTGCAGCCACCGTGCCGGAATAAAGCACGTCATCACCCAGGTTAGCACCGTGATTAATGCCCGTTAATACCAGATCAGGCATGTCATTCTTTAGCAGTTCGTTTAACGCAAAATGCACACAGTCGGTCGGTGTTCCTTGTACCGAATAGGTATTTTCAGTAATCTCTTGAACACGCAGAGGCTGTTCTAAAGTTAATGAATTTGACGCACCCGAGCGATTACGGTCAGGGGCAACAATGATAACGTCAGCAAGATCACGTAGCTCATTTGCCAGCTCATGAATACCTTGAGCGTGCACACCATCATCATTGCTGAGTAAAATCTTCATCTTGTATCCTTTCTTTTGTTCCCATGCTAAGCCAAGTCACTTAAATTCCAATATCAAGTGACTCAACTCCAAGCAGAATCGTTATTGCTCGTAGGTTCTCTCTACGTGTACTTCTTCAACCAATTCGCGAACGATCGCTGTTGCGAAACAACCCGCATCAAGAGAGAACTTAAGCGTGACATTATCTTCGTTCACTTCCCAAGTTAAGTCTGTTGGTTTCAGTGACGCTTCACGGCGATCATGACGCATACGGTTACCACGAATCAGAGCCATTAGATCCGGTTCAGCATCAAGGTGTTTCTGTTCTAGAGCTTGAGACTCATCAATCGTTGGTAAGGCATTATCGCCAGCCAAAGCAACAGTTATCAAAGCAGAACCGTTCGCAATGTCTTGGTTTACAGCTTCAATGTTGTCTGCTGTTACTGCCAGTTGAGCACCGTCTTTCACCACGATATCGCCAACCAATGCTGATGCAAACGCATCTTGCTCAATACGGTCTGAAAGGATCAGGTTGTAAATCCACGAACGAGCAGCAGAAAGGTACAAGCTGCGCTTATTCTGGTTACGAGTACGAACGTTATCGCGGCCCCAACGACGAGCTTCAGATAGGTTGTTACCTTCATTGCCAAAACGCTGAGCACCAAAGTAGTTTGGCACGCCCACTTGAGCGACTTTTTCCAAACGCTTGACCACATCATCGCAATCCGTTACTTCAGACAAGGTCAACTCAAATTGGTTGCCAACTAAATCGCCTGGACGTAACTTTTTGTTGTGTCGCGCTGTCGCTAAGATTTCAATGCTTGGGTATTGTGCTAAGAACCCTGAAAAGTCAGGCTCACCTTTCGGTAGGTGAACGCTCAACCACTGCTCTGTCACAGCGTGGCGGTCTTTCAAACCCGCCCAGCTCACGTCTTTCGACTTAACACCGCAAGCTTTAGCCAGCTCGTTTGCTACGAAGCTCGTGTTTTCACCAGTTTTACGAATACGAACCATTAGGTGCTCGCCTTCACCAGCAAACTCAAAACCCAAGTCTTCATTAACGACAAAGTGTTCGGCTTTTGCTTTTAGTTTTGCTTTCGCAGTTGGTTTACCGTTTAGATAAGCCAATGAAGATAAAATATCTGACATGCTGTTCTTTTCGTGTTGGTGCTTACGCACTTTTAGTAATTAGGACCACCGCTTCACATGCGATGCCCTCTTTGCGACCTGTAAAACCTAAACGCTCAGTGGTCGTCGCTTTTACATTCACATTGCTAATGCTGGTTTCTAGGTCTTGAGCAATAGCTTGGCACATAGAGTCTATATGAGGCGCCATCTTTGGAGCTTGCGCCATGATAGTAATATCGGCATTACCAATCACGTAACCTTGTTCTTTTACTCGACGGTAAACATCTTTCAGTAGCTCACGGCTATCCGCACCTTTCCATTCGTCATCGGTATCAGGGAAATGACGACCAATATCACCCGCAGCAATCGCACCCAATAGAGCGTCACACAACGCATGAAGGGCAACATCACCGTCTGAGTGTGCAATAAGACCTTGCTCGTAAGGTATGCTTACACCACCAATAATTACCGGGCCTTCACCACCAAACTTATGTACATCAAAGCCATGGCCAATACGAATCATCGTTATTCCTTATTCTGACTTAAATAGAACTCAGCAAGCGCTAAATCTTCAGGCTGAGTAATCTTAAAATTATCTGAACGCCCTGCCACTAAAGCGGGCGATAAACCTTTCCATTCAAAGGCTGAGGCTTCATCAGTAATTGAAGCGCCTTGTTGCAACGCCTCACTTAATGCCTTCCACAGAGGCTTTGCTCTGAACATTTGCGGCGTAAGTGCATGCCATAAATCGGCACGCTCAACGGTATGCTCGATCTGCCCTTGGGCACCGCGCTTCATCGTGTCACGAACTGGAGCCGCTAAAATAGCGCCCACATCATGGCTCATCGCGCCGGAAATTAGCTTGTCGATATCACTTAGTTGAACACACGGCCTTGCCGCATCGTGAACCATTACCCAATCACTAAGCTGCTGCTCAGCGATATAGTTTAGCGCAGAGAGTACAGAGTCCGCTCGCTCGCTTCCGCCTGACACTCTGATCACTTGCGGGTTCAGGTTGAGTGCTAGATCAGGGTAGTATGGGTCATCATCGCTGATCGCAACGACAATTTGAGCGACTTGTGGGTGAGACAGTAATTTCTCAATGGTGTGCTCTAAAATTGTTTTGTCGTGAATCTTGAGATATTGCTTAGGGCGGTCTGCCTTCATTCGGCTACCGACGCCCGCCGCAGGTACAACGGCAATCACGCTTTGAAGTTGAGTCGACATTAATGGGATCCCTCACCAATGATGCGATAAAACGTTTCACCTTCTTTGACCATTCCAAGTTCATGACGTGCGCGTTCTTCTATCGCGTCTAAGCCTTGGCGTAGATCGTCAATTTCAGCAAACATTTCTGCATTTCGAATATGCAGCTTTTCATTTACTTGCTGTTGAACTTGGATTTCGTTGTTCACACCGTAGTAATCAGAGATACCATTTTTACCGAGCCACAGTGTGTGTTGTAGCCAGCCAAACACTATGAGCAGTACTAAAGCAAAAATTCGCATAACACCTTTCGCCGGTTGAAAAAGAAGGAACTAGAATAAGGCACATATATACCATAATGAGCTTATTGGTGCGAGATATGTGGTGTCAGGGAATCAATAAGTCGAGGAGTCATTGTCAGGAAAACAATGAGATTCCCTACTCCTTCCTTCGTCAGTCTAGGGAATGACGAACTTTATATGTGACAAGGAGGAGCTTTAGAGCCTAGAGCTTCTTTCATTCAGTTTTCTACAGACAAAAAAATGCCCCGCATAAGCGAGGCATTCAAAAGTATTAGTGCATAATTCTAACTAGTTGGTGCTGTAGCAAGGCAACAAAGAAGATTCAGCTATGGAGCATAGTTTCCTATGTGACTTAGTGAATCTTCTGCAGTTAACGCAGCTACAGTGCCAAATAGGACGAATTATTGACCTTTAACTTCTTTAAGACCGTTGTAAGGAGCTTTAGAACCTAGAGCTTCTTCGATACGGATAAGTTGGTTGTACTTAGCAACACGGTCAGAACGGCTCATAGAACCAGTTTTGATTTGACCTGCAGCTGTACCTACCGCTAGATCAGCGATAGTTGCATCTTCAGTTTCGCCAGAACGGTGAGAGATTACTGCAGTGTAGCCAGCGTCTTTAGCCATCTTGATAGCAGCTAGAGTCTCTGTTAGAGAACCGATTTGGTTGAACTTGATAAGGATAGAGTTAGCTACGCCTTTCTCGATACCTTCAGCAAGAATCTTAGTGTTTGTAACGAACAGATCGTCACCAACGATTTGAAGTTTGTTGCCTAGAAGTTCAGTTTGGTGCTTGAAGCCATCCCAATCTGACTCGTCAAGACCGTCTTCAATAGAAACGATTGGGAAGTTGTTCGCTAGCTCAGCTAGGTAGTGGTTGAACTCTTCAGAAGTGAAAGTTTTACCTTCGCCCTTCATGTTGTAGATACCAGCTTCTTTGTCGAAGAACTCAGATGCTGCACAGTCCATAGCAAGAGTAACGTCTTTACCTAGTTCGTAACCAGCAGCTGCAACAGCTTCTGCGATAACTTCTAGAGCTTCAGCGTTAGACTTAAGGTTAGGAGCGAAACCACCTTCATCACCAACTGCAGTGCTGTAGCCTTTAGACTTAAGAACTTTAGCTAGGTTGTGGAATACTTCAGCGCCGATACGTAGACCTTCTTTAAGAGTTTTTGCGCCAACTGGTTGGATCATGAACTCTTGGATGTCAACGTTGTTATCTGCGTGCTCACCACCGTTGATGATGTTCATCATTGGTAGAGGCATAGAGAACTGACCAGCAGTACCGTTTAGCTCAGCGATGTGCTCGTATAGAGGCATGCCTTTCGCAGCAGCAGCAGCTTTTGCGTTAGCTAGAGATACAGCTAGGATAGCGTTCGCGCCGAACTTAGACTTGTTATCAGTACCGTCTAGGTCAAGCATGATTTGGTCAACGTCAGCTTGTGCTTTAGCGTCAGTACCAACTAGAGCTTCAGCGATTGGGCCGTTTACAGCTTCAATAGCTTTAAGAACACCTTTACCTAGGAAACGTGATTTGTCGCCGTCACGTAGCTCAAGAGCTTCGCGAGAACCAGTAGACGCGCCAGATGGAGCAGCAGCCATACCTACGAAACCGCCTTCTAGGTGTACTTCAGCTTCTACAGTTGGGTTACCACGTGAATCGATGATTTCACGACCTAGAACTTTAACGATCTTAGACATTGAATGTTTCCTTCTCGTTGAATATATAAATGTCAAATTTAAAGGTAGCAGCACAACTTACGCAGCTACCTGTATTCCTTTTTACTTCTCTAACTCGCCGCGCTGGAACTCACCAGCCGCTTTAACGAAACCTGCAAACAATGGGTGACCATCGCGAGGTGTTGAAGTGAACTCTGGGTGGAATTGAGCAGCAACGAACCATGGGTGGTTCGGGTTCTCAATAACTTCAACCAGTTTCTTGTCCGCAGATAGACCCGATACTTTTAGGCCCGCTTTTTCGATTTGTGGACGAAGATTGTTGTTCACTTCGTAACGGTGACGGTGACGTTCATGGATCGTCGCGCTACCGTATAATTCGTAAGCTTTCGTCCCTTTCGCTAGGTGACAAAGCTGTGAACCAAGACGCATTGTGCCGCCAAGGTCAGATGTTTCTGTACGCTCTTCAACTTTACCTTCGCCATCAGTCCACTCAGTGATAAGACCAACAACTGGGTACTTAGTTTCAGTACAGAATTCAGAAGAGTGTGCCCCTTCCATTTTCGCAACGTTACGAGCGTACTCGATAAGTGCTACTTGCATACCTAGACAGATACCTAAGTACGGTACTTTGTTTTCACGAGCGTATTGAGCAGCAAGAATCTTACCTTCAACACCACGGTCACCAAAGCCACCAGGAACTAGGATTGCATCTAGGCCTTCTAAAACTTCTACGCCACGAGACTCAACGTCTTGTGAATCTACATATTTAATATTAACGCTTAGGCGATTTTTCAAGCCCGCGTGTTTTAGCGCTTCATTTACTGATTTGTATGCGTCTGGCAGTTCAATGTACTTACCAACCATACCAATCGTCACTTCACCCGTTGGGTTAGCTTCTTCGTAAATTACTTGTTCCCATTCAGACAGGTCTGCTTCTGGAGCTGTGATGCCGAAACGCTTACATACAAGTTCATCAGTACCTTGAGCTTTAATAAGCTGAGGGATCTTGTAGATAGAGTCAACATCGCGCATAGAAATAACTGCATTTTCTTGCACATTACAGAACAGAGCAATTTTCTTACGCTCGTTCGAAGGAATGTTGCGGTCTGAACGACAAACTAGGATGTCTGGCTGAATACCAATAGACAGTAGCTCTTTTACAGAGTGTTGCGTTGGCTTAGTTTTCACTTCGCCCGCAGCTGCTAGGTATGGCACTAGAGTAAGGTGCATGAACATTGCGCGTTCACGGCCTAGTTCTACTGCTAGCTGACGAATCGCTTCCATGAATGGTAGAGATTCGATATCACCAACCGTACCACCAACTTCAACGATCGCAATATCGTGGCCAGCTGCGCCAGAAATTACACGCTCTTTGATAGAGTTAGTGATGTGTGGGATAACCTGAATAGTTGCACCTAGGTAATCACCGCGACGCTCTTTAGCGAGTACGTCTGAGTAAACACGACCTGCAGTGAAGTTGTTACGCTTAGTCATCTTGGTGCGAATGAATCGCTCATAGTGACCAAGGTCAAGGTCTGTTTCAGCGCCATCTTCCGTAACGAACACTTCACCGTGCTGAGTCGGGCTCATAGTGCCTGGATCAACGTTGATGTAAGGGTCAAGCTTCATCATAGTCACTTTAAGACCACGAGCTTCTAAAATAGCCGCAAGAGATGCTGCAGCAATACCTTTACCTAGAGAGGATACAACCCCGCCAGTAACAAAAATGTAATTTGTCGTCATGTTTAACCTGAAATTGGTTGAATGAGGGAAATGGACTACTTCTGGACGGGATGAAAATATACCAGAAGCCCCTTATCGCCACAACGTGAAATCTATCACACTGCTATTTTTTATTTTTTGCTTCAAATCAATTCATGATAAAAGCTTTGGTTATCTTTTCTCCGCCACTTTGACTTCACCCCACATGGAATCAAGCTGTTGTAGTGAAAAATCGGTCAAATTTTTACCTTGCTGACGAACTTTTTGTTCCACCCCTTTAAAGCGACGCGAAAACTTGAGATTGGCTTTATTGAGTGCCGATTCTGGGTTTTTACCTAAATGTCGTACCAAATTGACCGTCGCAAACAGCAAGTCTCCCAACTCTTCTTCAACCAAATCTTCATTTGGCGTCACTTGAAGTGCCTCTTCGAGCACCTCATCGACTTCCTCTAAAACCTTATTAGCCACTGGGCCAATAGAGTCCCAATCAAAGCCATATTTCGCGACCTGCTTTTGAATTTTTGTAGCACGCGAAAGTGCAGGTAGAGAGTTTGGTATTGAGTCTAGAATACTTTCTTGAGTTTTGCCTGCTTGTGCTTTTTCTTTGGCTTTTTCCGCTTCCCAATTGGCATTGATTTCTTCATCACTGGCAAACTCAGTATCAGAGAACACATGCGGGTGACGGCGTGTTAGCTTTTCGTTAATGCCATCAACCACATCAGAGAACTCAAACAACCCCTGTTCTTTCGCTAACTGGCTATAGACGATCACCTGAAACAACAAGTCACCCAACTCTTCTTGTAGGTTCGGCCAATCTTTGTTGTGAATCGCATCCACCACTTCGTACGTCTCTTCGATAGTATGCGGGACAATTGTTTCAAAATTTTGTTTTAAATCCCAAGGACAGCCACCTTCTGGATCGCGCAGCTTAGTCATAATTTGTTCTAGTTGTTCAATCGGGTGGCTCATGGTGCTTTCCTATTATTCTGTTTGATTGTTTTAATCTAATTCTTTTCTTAAAACTAAAAAAGGTGAGCAGCCAAAACCACTCACCTTTCTATTTTTCGTCATCTCCAAGAGTGAAGTATGAGCGAGTTGGGGATCTCAAACCGCTTGGCGAGATTCCCTATCACGTTCGTCCCTCACTGTAGGGAGTGACATAAATGACACAAAAGGATCATCCAAGTCTCTTAACGCTCATTACATCTTTGATTTGTTCTACTCGGCTGGTAACGCGACTCAGAATTTCAATATTGGTCACTTCCAAATCGAAATCCATTACCGATAGCTGACGCTTGTAGTCGATGCGGCTCTTCATTGTGGTCACGCTGATCTTTTCATTCGAGAACAGTGAGGTGATGTCTTTCAACAAGCCATTACGTTCTAGCGCTTCAACACGCAGCGTTAGGATGTATGAACCGACAAAGCCATTACCCCAAACGGTATCAATGATACGTTCTGGCGCATGCACGCTTAGCTCGCCTAGCTGTTCACAGTCAGCGCGGTGCACTGAGATACCACGACCTTGAGTGATGTAACCTTTAATCACATCACCTGGGATTGGCTGACAGCAACGCGCTAGGTGCGTCATTAGGTTATCAACGCCCTCAACCACTACCGCATCTTTCTTCGGACGACTCTGTTGTGCCGGCTTGTTTTCCGACTCAAGCAGTTTCTCTAGCGCTTTCTTGTCTTCTTCTTCCGCCGTTGGCTTATTCACTAGCGCATTGATGTGATTAACCACTTGGTTAATACGCAAGTCGCCACTACCAATACCTGCATAGAGTTCGTCTGGCGTATTCACGTTAAAGCGTTTTAGTGCGTATTGATCAGCATCTTTTAGGGTTGCGCCTACTTTCGCTAGCTCAACTTCCAGGATATCACGACCCGCTTCTAGGTTTTTCTCACGGCTTTGTGCGCGGAACCAAGCGTTGATTTTCGCTCGAGCTCGACCAGAATGAACAAAACCTGTGGTTGGATTTAACCAGTCACGAGATGGGTTCGGCTCTTTCTGCGTGATGATCTCAACTTGATCGCCCATCGATAGTTTATGAGTGAACGGTACGATACGCCCCGCTACTTTGGCACCGATACAGCGGTGTCCGACCATCGAGTGGATGTGGTAGGCGAAATCCAACGGGGTTGCGCCCATTGGTAAGTCGACCACGTCACCACGTGGAGTAAATGCGTATACACGGTCATCGAAGACTTGGCTACGTACCTCATCCAGCATCTCGCCAGAGTCCGACATCTCTTCTTGCCAGTCGATAAGTTTACGCAACCAAGTGATTTTCTCATCGTAGCCACTACGGCCGCTTGAAGCTCCTTCTTTGTACTTCCAGTGCGCCGCCACACCAAGCTCAGAGTCTTCGTGCATTTGCTTAGTACGGATCTGAATCTCAATGGTCTTGCCTTCAGGGCCAAGTACTACGGTATGAATCGACTGGTAACCATTTGGCTTAGGGTTCGCCACATAGTCATCAAATTCGCTCGGGAGGTGCTTGTATTTAGTGTGTACCACCCCAAGGCCGGCGTAACAGTCTTGCAGCTGGTCAGCGATAATACGTACTGCTCGTACGTCAAAAAGCTCATCGAAGGCTAAGCCTTTCTTCTGCATTTTGCGCCAGATACTGTAGATGTGTTTTGGTCGGCCACTCACTTCAGCATTGATGTTTGAACGCTGCATTTCTGCGGTTAAATCATCAACGAAATCTGTGATGTATTGTTCACGAACGATACGACGCTCAGACAGCTGTTTTGCAATCTGCTTGTAGGTATCTGGTTGTTGGTAGCGGAATGCGTAATCTTCGATTTCCCACTTAAGTTGGCCGATACCTAAACGGTTTGCCAGTGGGGCATAGATGTTAGAACACTCTTTTGCGGCCGCGCGACGCACAGCATCAGGCGCTTTTTTTACCTCGATAAGGTTACAGATTCGTTCAGCGAGTTTGATGACTACGCAGCGGAAATCATCGACCATAGCCAGTAGCATGCGTCGAACGTTATCAACTTGACCCGAGGCAGCACTGCCTTCAAGGGTCACGTTTAACTGGCCTAAGGCCGCCATTTCTTCAACGCCATCGATCAACTTTACGGTTTCTTTACCGTAGCTTTCTTCAAACGCTTCGCGCTCAAAAACGCCGCTTGAGACGACGGGGAAAAGTTGTGCAGCAATTAAAGTGGCACGGTCCATGGACAAGGTGACCAAGATTTCGATCATCTCACGGCCACGCCAAAGCAAGAGCGATGCTTGCTCGTGATCTTTTAAAAGTTCTTCACAGTGACGATAAACTTTAATCAGTTTATTCGAGGTTTTTGCGTCTTGATTCAATGACGCAATCCAACTTTCTAGCTCAAACTGTTCGCTTGGGTTTAAATGTGCGCTTCGTACCGCAACCATCATGCCTTCCTAGTTATTATGTTTTATACCCAATTCAATATGACTAACTGGTTCCAAGTTAGTTCGACCATATTGATATCAGCGCAGGCTTCCCTGCGCCTTTGTGATTCATTTGAAGCCTTGTTTAAGGGCCTCTAAGCCTTGATAAAGAGAGCCATCGATTCTAGATGACTGGTGTGTGGGAACATATCCAACATACCAAGTTTGGCTAATTGGTAGCCTTGCTTTTCTAAGCTCTCTGAATCTCTAGCTAGAGTAGCAGGATTACACGAAACATAAACCACACGCTTCGCTCCTAACGCTGAAATTTGATCAACAACACCACTCGCTCCAGCACGAGCTGGGTCAAGTAAGATTTTATCAAATTTCTCTTTTGCCCAAGGCTGTGAAGATAAGTCTTCTTCAAGGTTAGCTTGGTAAAATTCCGTATTGCTTAACTGGTTTAACGCTGCATTAGATGTGGCTTGCTGAACCATTTCATCAACGCCTTCTACGCCAACCACAAACGCCGATTGTTGCGCGATAGGCAAACTGAAATTCCCTAAGCCGCAAAACAGGTCGAGCACTCGCTCATCCGCTTGAGGTTCTAGCCACTCAATCGCTTGAGCCACCATCTGCTGATTCACTTTCTGGTTTACTTGGATAAAGTGGTTTGGCTCAAACGGTAACGTCACGCCAGTTTCGCTGTAGCTAGGCGCATCACCAACCAGACGGACCAACTTATCGGTTTCAGGCATCGAGTACAGCGTAGCGCCTTCTTCTTTTGCTAACGCAATCAGCGCTTGCTCATCTTTTTCAACCAAAGGCTTAAGGTGACGTAGAACCATAACAGGGCCAGTATCGCCCAACACCAATTCAACGTGTCCTAAAGACGTAAGGCTGTTGAAAGTGTTCAGTAAATTTTTCAGTTTTGGCAGCAACACATTAAGGCGAGGATCAAGCACGGCACAGTCGGTGATGTTTTCAATCTGCTTACTCTGCTTCTTACGGAAACCGAATTGAAGCTGTTGTGTCTTCTTATCAACAAATAGGCTGATACGTGCGCGACGTCGATAACCGGTTTCATCACCGACAATAGGTTGTGCAACTTCAGTGTTCGCCGTTTGGTATTGGCTCATCAGGTGCGTCAGAGATTGCGATTTATGCTCAACCTGAGAAGAGTAACCTAGGTGTTGAAGGTGACAGCCACCACACTGATTAAAGTGCTTACAAAACGGCTTTAAACGCTGCTCGCTCGGCTTCAATAACTTGATGAGTTTAGCTCGCGAAAACTTACTTTTGCTCTCAGTAAGTTGAATAACCACCTGCTCACCGGGCAATGCGCCATCAATGAAAACCGGTTTATTCTTTTGATAAGCGATGCCAGCGCCATTGTGATCCATTCGTTCAACCAAAACCGATTGATGCTTGGTCTCGAGTTGAGTTTTCTTTTTTGGTTGGAAAAAACGTGCCATTGCTTGTGCCTAATGTATCTTTTAATAAGTAATTGGTATCCAGGACTCACTATTATGTCTTGGAATCATTGTCGAACGTCACGGCTTTGATTAAGCTTACCGTTCACTTAACCGCCATTGTGTGCGTTATTTTCCCATATCCAGACCTCGATGTAATTAAAGAACATGACCAGATATGGCTTAAGAGCCCGTGTAATTACCTTAACTCTAGCTCCAACCCTGATTATTGGGTTGCTATTGAGTGCATTTTTCTCATTTAACCGCTATCAAGACCTTGAAGGTCAAGTGGTTAACACTGGTACTAGCATCATTGAGCCACTTGCGATTACGAGTGAATCAGGCATGAAGCTCGAAAGTCGAGAGTCTGTTCGTCAGCTTATTAGCTATGCGCATCGAAAGAATTCTAAGCTAGTGCGCAGTATCGCGGTGTTTGATGAGCGTCATGAGTTGTTTGTAACCTCAAACTTCCACCCCGATTTTGAAAGCCTGACCTACCCCAAAGATAAACCGATCCCGCATTTAAGCTCATCGAACCTTCTCGATAATACGCTGATTCTGCGGACACCTATCATCGCCGAAGGCCAGTACATCAATTCAGCCAACGGTCAGTCTCAAGCTAATCAAGCGATCGGCTACATTGCGATTGAATTAGATCTTTCATCACTTCGATTGCAGCAATATCAAGAAGTGTTCTCTGCATTCTTAGTGTTGATTCTCGGGCTTGGTTTATCTGGCGTGTTTGCGTTCCGCTTAATGCACGATGTCACTCAACCGATCACACACATGAAAAACATGGTCGACCGAATTCGTCGAGGTCACCTAGATGTGCGTATCGAAGGTAAGATGCATGGTGAGCTAGACTCGCTGAAAAACGGTATCAATGCGATGGCGGTATCGCTATCAGAGTATCACGTCGAGATGCAGCACAGTATCGACCAGGCCACATCAGATTTGCGTGAAACTCTTGAACAGCTAGAGATTCAAAACGTTGAGTTAGACATCGCGAAGAAACGCGCTCAAGAAGCGGCTCGTGTTAAGTCTGAGTTCTTAGCGAATATGTCTCACGAATTGAGAACGCCGCTGAACGGTGTGATTGGCTTTACTCGTCAAATGCTCAAGACTCACCTATCGAACAGTCAAACCGATTACCTACAAACCATTGAACGCTCGGCAAACAACCTGCTTAGCATCATCAACGATATCTTGGACTTCTCGAAACTTGAAGCCGGTAAATTAGCCCTAGAGAACATCCCATTTGAATTCCAAGCCAGCCTTGAAGAGGTAGTAAACCTTCAAGCAACCAACGCTCATGAGAAAGGCCTAGAACTGACACTGAAGATCGACCCTAAAGTACCGCCAGGTGTGGTGGGCGATCCACTGCGTATTCAGCAGATCCTAACCAACCTAGTGGGTAACTCAATCAAGTTTACCGAGCGCGGCAATATTGATATCAGCGTTGAGCTTCGCTCACAAAGTGAAGACAACATCGAGCTGCAATTCATGGTTCGCGATACGGGTATTGGTATTTCTGAGCGTCAACAAGCTCAGCTTTTCCAAGCTTTCAGCCAAGCCGATGCAAGTATCTCTCGTCGTTACGGCGGTACAGGCTTAGGTCTGGTTATCACCCAAAAACTGGTCAGCCAAATGGGCGGAGAGATCAGCCTAACCAGTCGTCTTCACCAAGGCTCTACCTTCTGGTTCACCTTGAGACTATCAACGACTGATATGCCGATGACAGAGCTGATTGAGACGCAGTGTCTGCAAGACAAACAACTGCTGCTTATCGAGCCAAACATGCAAGCGGCATCGATTACTCAGCAAATCCTAACCCAAGAAGGCTTAGTGGTAACGTATCGTTCGGTGATGCCAGATGAGACGACCTCGTATGACTACGTTCTGCTTAACCTAGCCGCCAACCAAGAGTATCAATTTGATACTGTGAGTGGTTGGGCGATCGGTGCGAAGAAGATTGCTCAAAACGTGATTATTGGTACACCAAGTACCGAGCTAGCGTTGGGTGAGCAACTAATGAAAGAGGTCGATGTTCAGTGCATCACCAAGCCTCTTTCTCGTAAGAAGTTGCTGCAAACTCTGGTATCGAATCAGGCACCTACCTTGATTGCACCAGCGATTGAAACGCATTCTGAAGAGAAGTTACCGCTTACTGTGATGGCAGTAGACGACAACCCAGCCAACCTTAAGTTGATTACCGCGCTGCTTAAAGAGCGTGTAGAAACCGTCATCAGTTGTACCAGTGGTCAGCAGGCGATAGACAAAGCGACAGAGACGCCATTTGATATCATCTTCATGGATATTCAAATGCCACAGATGGACGGTGTAACCGCTTGTCAGAACATCAAAAAACTGGCGAACAATGCGAATACACCTGTAATTGCCGTGACCGCACATGCAATGATTGGCGAACGAGATCGACTGCTTGAAGCGGGCATGGATGACTACCTAACCAAACCGATTGAAGAGCATGTTTTACAGCAGGTTCTGATTCATTGGAGCTCGACCTCTGAGGTTGAGCTCATCGAAAAAATAGATCCAGACCACCCAGCGGTCTCTGCTGAAGTCGACAACGGTCCGGTGTCAGAAACTGAAGCCAGCGTGCACACAAACATCATCATTGATTGGCAAGCTGCGATGAAACAAGCCGCCAATAAAGAAGACCTCGCACGCGATATGCTGCAAATGCTCGTCGACTTTATTCCAGAGGTGTATGAGGCAGCAGACAAAGCGATAGAAGACAGTGACTATCCAGTTGAAGAGCTGATACACATCATTCACAAGATGCATGGCAGCAGCTCGTACAGCGGCGTACCAAGGCTAAAATCGGTATGTGCGACAATAGAGAAAGAGCTGCGTTCAGGTACTTCTGTTGAAGACATTGAACCTGAGCTTTTCGAGCTTCAGGATGAATTAGATAAGGTTCAAGCAACCGCGATTCACTACTTGAAACAGGCGAAGGCCTAGCGGGTACTTGTTACTCACTAGTATTCTTTAGAGGGTTTACCCGCCAATAAAAAAGCAGAGCTCATGAGCTCTGCTTTTTTCTGTCTAGAGCCAAGAGCACTAGATATAAAGTCGCGATAATCTGTTTACGATTCGAGTAACACCGTTGCCACAGCGTAGTGACGCTCATCCGAGATAGTCAGATGAATCGATGTTGTGCCATTCGCCTCTGCGATTTCACGCGCTTTCTTGTGTAAGCTCAATACTGGCTTACCATGCTCATCGTTTGAAATCTCAAAGTCGTGGAAGGTAACACCCAGCGCAATCCCCGTACCTAACGCCTTAGATGCAGCTTCTTTAGCAGCAAAACGTTTTGCAAGGTAACGGCCTTTTTGCTTCAACTGTTGGAATACTTCAAACTCAGAATCCGTCAAAATACGCTGAGCAAAAGCGTCGCCACTTCGCGACAGCGCCTTCTCGACACGTTCGATTTCTGCGATATCTGTACCTAATCCAACAACTGCCATGTTTCCTCTACTACTTAACTTCTGTCTAATGATTAACTGTACATCGCTTAGTGCCGACGACTTGCCGAACTAAGCGTTGTTACGTGCTGTTTCCATGATTGCTTTCATGTCTGCAACGGCTTTGTTTAAGCCATCAAACACTGCACGTCCCATGATCGAGTGACCGATGTTCAGCTCGTAGATCTCTGGAAGTGCCGCAATCGGTGCTACGTTGTGGTAAGTCAGACCATGACCCGCATTGACTGTGATACCTAAGTCATCTGCATAGCTTGCGCCTGCTGCGATCTTCTTAAGCTCGTCTTGTTGATCTTCTTCTGTCTTAGCATCAGCATAGTGACCCGTGTGCAGTTCAATGAACGGTGCGCCACACGCTTTTGCAGCATCGATTTGCTCACGGTCAGCATCGATAAACAGAGATACCTTGATACCTGCTGCAGACAGTTTTTGTGTCGCCGCTTTGATCTTCTCTAGTTGACCAACTACGTCCAAGCCACCTTCAGTGGTTAGCTCTTCACGTTTTTCAGGAACCAGACAAACAAACTCAGGATTAGTATCGAGTGCAATTTGAACCATCTCGTCCGTTACGGCCATCTCCAAGTTCATGCGAGTTTGAAGTGTTTCAGCCAGAATACGCACATCGCGATCAACGATGTGACGACGGTCTTCACGCAGGTGAATAGTAATGCCATCTGCACCAGCACGTTCAGCGATTTCAGCTGCGTGTACTGGATCTGGGTATTTAGTACCACGTGCATTACGTAGTGTTGCAATATGGTCGATATTAACGCCTAAAAGGATTGAGCTCATTTTCCAATACTCCGTGCTCTGGAGAGGGCTATTGTTGGCATAAATAGCTCTCTACTTTTTAATGGTTTGCCGCCAAGATACGGCTTTAAGGCTATGCGTGTAAAGCGTTTTGCCGCTTTTAACTGCTCTTTAGTGATAAACCTACGTTCGCTGATTGCAATAAGTTCATCGCCCATAAAAGTCAGGTTATCTCGACGTACTGAAGCGATGAAACCTTTCTGCTCTCGATAGCGATAAGTCATGCTCGGATCAATCGCTTCGCCAGTGCCCGCGCAGTGTAAAAAGTCGACGCCGTAACCCATAGCAGATAATAGAGCCAGCTCAAAGCGACGCAGTGCTGGCTCAGGATTATCATTATGCGCCAGCTCTGTTAAAGCATGAAGATAGTCGTGAAAAAGTGCAGGCATCGGTACTTCCGCCATCAATACCCGACCGATAAGCTCGTTCACGTACATGCCTGAATACAGATTAATACCGGCGAGAGGGAGCCCCAAGCTGATGGGTTCAGCTTGGCGTAAGGTTTTCATCGAACCATTACCAGACCACTTAAGCAATAGCGGCGTAAAAGGTTGTAATGCACCTTTCAAATTGGAACGCTTGCTGCGAGCGCCTTTAGACATCAACGTCACCCGACCGAACTCTTCGCTGAAGACGTCCAAGATCAGGCTCGACTCACTGTATGGTCGACGGTGCAACACAAAGCATCGCTGTAACCCTTCGCTCAATCACTTACCCTTATTACAGATACAAAAAGAGAGAGTTCGCACTCTCTCTTGGATTTATCTTCAGTTCAACTTTCTTAATCTCAGAAAGTGACGTTCAATATATTATAGATCGTCGATGTAGCCTAACGAGCGAAGTGCACGCTCATCATCAGCCCAGCCAGATTTAACCTTGACCCAAGTCTCTAGGTAAACCTTACGGCCGAATAGCTCTTCCATATCGATACGCGCTTCACGACCAATCGTTTTGATCTTCTCGCCCGCTTTACCAATCACCATTTTCTTCTGGCCTGTACGCTCAACAAGAATCAGTGCATTGATGTGGAAGCCATCGTTATCTGGGTTGTAATCGAAACGTTCGATTTCAACCGTTACCGAGTAAGGTAGCTCGTCACCCGTAAAGCGCATCAGCTTTTCACGGATAATTTCAGAGGCCATAAAACGTTGCGAGCGATCAGTCACGTATTCTTCAGGGAAGTGGTGTGTCGCTTTAGGTAAATGTTCACGTACGTGCTTACGCAGTACATCAATATTTTTACCTTGCTTCGCTGAGATTGGCACTACATCAATGAAGTCCATCTTCTTAGAGACTTCCATCATGTGCTGCATCACGTTAGTACGGTCTTGAACGTTATCTACTTTGTTGATGCAAAGTACAACTGGGAAGTCAGTCTTCTTCAGTTTGTTCAGAACCATCTCATCGTCGTCAGTCCAGTGAGTACCATCGACAAGGAAGAATACTAGGTTTACATCACTCAATGAGCTGTTCGCCGCACGGTTCATCAAGCGGTTGATGGCACGCTTTTCTTCAATATGAAGTCCAGGAGTATCAACAAAGATCGCTTGGTAATCACCCTCAGTTTCAACGCCCATAATACGGTGACGTGTCGTCTGTGGTTTACGTGATGTAATAGAAATCTTCTGACCCAGAATATGGTTCAGAAGCGTCGACTTACCTACATTTGGGCGACCGACAATAGCGATGAAGCCACAGTGTTGGTTTTCCGGTAGGCCTGTTTTTTTGCTATCAGATGAAAAGAATGCATCGATATCGAAATCTTGGTTGTTATCAGACATTGCTTAGTTGCTCTAATGCTGTTTCAGCAGCCGCTTGTTCTGCCTTGCGGCGGCTAGTGCCTTTACCGATAACAGGTTTATCCACACCTGCCACTTCACACTCAACCGTAAACTCTTGGTTGTGTGCTTCACCTTTAATATTAGTCACTGTGTAGACAGGTAGAGGATTTCTTCGACCTTGCAAAAACTCTTGTAGGCGAGTTTTCGGATCTTTTTGAGATACTCCAGGCTGAATAGCATCTAGGCGAGATTGGTACCAGCTTAAAATAATGCCGCGAACCGTCTCGGTATCACTATCTAAATAGACAGCGCCGATGATCGCTTCAACCGCATCCGCTAGAATAGAATCACGACGGAAACCGCCACTCTTCAACTCACCTGGACCTAATTTTAAGTAATCTCCTAGTTCGAATTCACGACCTAGTTCTGCCAATGTATGACCACGTACTAATGTTGCGCGCATGCGGCTCATATCACCTTCGTTTACCTTAGGAAAACGGTGGTAAAGATCATCAGCGATAACAAAACTTAAAATTGAATCGCCCAGAAACTCAAGACGTTCGTTATGTTTACCTGCGGCGCTGCGGTGAGTCAGCGCCAAGTGGATAAGATCGGCATCATTAAACTGATAGCCAATCTTTCTCTCTAGTTTATCAATTGGAGAATTCATGCTCTCTCGATGTGTTATGTGATCGATTAATGAATCCCACCGATGCGATTAAAACGCACACCAGTAGGAATCCATGTTGGAAGTACACTGTCTGAACCGCGTTCGAATTCGAAGCTGATCCAAATAGCAACGGCCTTACCAACAAGGTTTGCTTCAGGGACAAAGCCCCAGTAACGGCTATCGGCACTGTTGTCACGGTTATCACCCATCACAAAGTACTGGCCTTCTGGAACGACCCATTCGTTAACACCATTGCGAGGCTGATATGCTTGCACACGATCACGGCGTAATGGGTTAACTAAAATCTGGTGCTCTACGTCTCCAAGCTGTTCGTTCAGCTGAATCAGAGGCACACCATCTTGAATAAATTGGCTCTCTTTAACATTACTTAGTTTCACTGGTTCACAGCTACTTGTACCCTTCGCCTGAATGCAGATCTCTTTACGACTGCTGTAGCGAATAGTGTCACCAGGCATACCAACAACACGCTTAATGTAGTCGATGTTTGGCTGAGGTGGGTACTTAAATACGATTGAGTCACCGCGTTCTGGCTTGCCTGTTTCTACCAATTGAGTGCGCCATACTGGGTCTTTTAGACCGTACGCGTACTTCTCTACCAAGATGAAATCACCAACCAAAAGGGTTGGCATCATCGAGCCAGAAGGGATTTGAAACGGTTCATAGATGAATGAACGCAAGATCAAAACAAATGCAATTACCGGGAAAATGGACACACTGTTCTCAACCCACCAAGGCTGAGCCGTAACTTTTGCGCTGGTTTCAGCGTCTAGGCCATTCGATTGTGCTTCAACGTCAGCAAGTTTTTGCTGGCGCTTCTTCGCCCACACAAACTTTTCCAACGCCCATACAATGCCGGTCACTAGAGTTACGATCACTAAGATAAGCGAAAATGTATTAGCCATTGATATCCCTTAAATTTCATTTCTTTAAAAATAACGAAAGTGAAAGAGCATAACTCTTTCACTCTGCTTAATATTTCTAATTTGTATCAATCATGCTGACTAAATGCTGGGAAGATTACGAAGGAAAAATCGTTTAGTTCGAGGCGCAAAGTGCAGTGACTAGTGGGCCTAATTGCAATCTTTGCAACAAAGAAATAAACGATTTTAACCAGTAATGTTCAGCAGATAGTTAGTGCGATTGATACCTAGTCTTTGCCAACATGAAGGATTGCAAGGAAAGCTTCTTGAGGCAGTTCAACGTTACCGATCTGCTTCATACGCTTCTTACCTTCTTTTTGTTTCTTAAGAAGTTTCTTCTTACGACTGATATCACCACCGTAACATTTTGCGATTACGTTCTTACGCAGTTGTTTCACTGTAGAACGAGCAATGATGTGGTTACCAATCGCTGCTTGAATCGCGATATCGAACATCTGACGAGGGATGAATTCTTTCATCTTCTCTACCAGTAGACGACCACGAGACTGAGCAATATCTTTGTGCGTAATGATAGCTAGTGCATCAACTGTTTCGCCATTCAGCAGTACGTCTACACGTACCATGTTTGATGGCTCGTAACGTTGGAAGTTGTAATCCAATGATGCATAGCCGCGAGACGTTGACTTCAGACGGTCGAAGAAGTCTAGAACTACTTCTGCCATAGGAAGATCGTACGTCACAGCAACTTGGTTACCGTGGTAGACCATGTCTACTTGTACGCCACGCTTCTCAACACACAGTGTGATTACGTTACCTAGGTAATCCGAAGGTACCAGAATATTACAGCGTGCAATTGGCTCACGAATTTCTTCTAGGTCATTAACCGCTGGCAGTTTAGCCGGGCTATCAACGTAAAGAACCGTTTTATCTGTTTTTACAACTTCATACACTACTGTTGGAGCAGTTGTGATTAGGTCTAGGTCGTATTCACGCTCTAGACGCTCTTGGATGATCTCCATGTGAAGCATTCCTAAGAAGCCACAACGGAAACCAAAACCAAGTGCTGCTGAACTTTCTGGTTCAAAGAACAGTGATGCATCGTTCAGGCTTAATTTGCCTAACGCGTCACGGAAGTTTTCGTAGTCATCAGATGATACAGGGAATAGACCAGCGTATACCTGAGGCTTCACTTTTTGGAAACCAGGTAGACGTTCAGTGCTGCCGCCTTTTGCAAGCGTCAACGTATCACCAACCGGTGCACCTAGGATGTCTTTAATACCACAAACAACCCAACCTACTTCGCCAGTATTTAGCTCTGTAGTATCGATTTGCTTAGGCGTGAAGATACCTAGACGGTCAACACCCCATACTTGGTCTGTCGACATTACTTTGATCTTATCGTTCTTCTTCAGCTTACCGTTTTTGATACGAACCAAAGAAACTACGCCAAGGTAGTTATCGAACCAAGAGTCAATGATCAACGCTTGTAGAGGCGCTTCAGGATCACCTTCCGGTGGCGGGATTGCCGTCACGATGTTTTCTAGAACATCATCAACACCCAAACCTGTTTTCGCAGAACAGCGAGTCGCTTCCATCGCATCGATGCCAACGATCTCTTCGATTTCTTCAGCAACACGTTCTGGTTCAGCAGCTGGTAGGTCAATCTTGTTCAAGATTGGCACTACTTCCAGTTCCATTTCGATTGCTGTGTAACAGTTTGCTAGAGTTTGTGCTTCAACACCTTGGCCAGCATCCACTACAAGTAGTGCGCCTTCACAAGCCGCTAGAGAACGAGATACTTCGTAAGAGAAGTCTACGTGTCCAGGAGTGTCGATAAAGTTAAGTTGGTAAGTTTCACCATCTTTAGCTTTGTAATCTAAAGTCACACTCTGCGCTTTAATTGTAATACCACGCTCGCGTTCTATATCCATAGAATCGAGGACTTGAGCTGCCATCTCACGTTCACTTAATCCTCCACAAACTTGGATTAAGCGGTCAGAAAGGGTCGACTTACCGTGGTCGATGTGGGCGATAATCGAAAAATTACGAATGTGCTTCATAGGCTTGGTGTGACTAAACTCTTTGAATAGGGATAATAAGAAAGCCGCGACGCGTCCAATCTACAGTCAGCATTGGTGGCGGCATTTCAATCAAGTTGGCAGATTCTACCCAATTTAAGGGCAAGAAGCATCATAAATTAGACGAGAGACTCACCTAGGATTCGAATCAAGACGACTTCTTGCTTGGATTTGTCTTCCATGGGTTTGGCTAACCGCTTCGCTAAGGCAATCCCACCAGCAGTAAACAGTGCTGCACTTAAGATAACAATGCCCTCGCCCCCCTGGAGTAAGGGTTGTAACAAGAGTTGCCCAAAACCAGCACCAATCATCAACATGAAAAGTGGGATGAGATAAACAATCGCCGCCGACTGAAGTAGGCTTTTTTCTGGAAAGCCAATTTCTACGATTTGTCCAGCTTTGACTAAGCTTTTGGTTTTAAGCTGCCAAAACAAAGATTTATTGCCAACAGCCTTGGTCACAATACCCGTACCGCAGTTTTTTTGAGAAGAACAGCTGCTACAACTGGTTTGTTGTTCGCAGCTCAATTGAACAAAGTATTGCTTACCTTTTTGTTCAACCGAGCTAACGGTCGCCAGCGCGGTCATCATTGCGCTTGTACCGATTTATTAAATGTAACTGACTGAGCAATACGTTTTGCAGTTGCCGGCGGAATGTCACCAACCACAGAGATCTCTTTATCGCCAATCACTAAGCTGTGCAAGGTTCTACGCCCTTGACGCACCAGCTGCCCTTTCAATGAATGCTCATCTTTTTCCGCGATATAAACCGAAAAGTTAAACAGTCCATCACTGAAAAGCTGACTTTCAACCATTTTATCGGTCGCAGCCATTTGATAGCGGCTAAGCTCTTTTGATTTAAACCCTTCAGGAATCCACGACGCTTGCCAGTTAGTTTCACTCACTAAGCCTTCCGGTAATGATAAAACTTTCGGCAATTGAGCTTGGCTCAAGCCACCCATAGCCTCAGCAATCTTATCGTTCACCACGTAAGAGATAGTGCGGTACTGTTCAAGCACTTCGCCATCACGATCCAAAAGGTCGGCACGCAAAGGAAGATTCGTTTTTTCGTCTACCCAAACCACGTAAGAGTAGCGAAGGCCATCTTTCGGCACGACACGCAGCACTTGAGTGGTGCTACCTGCTTCACGAGAGCGACCAACTTTCACAAAGTCGTAGTACTGATTCAGAGATTCGATATCTCGATTAATCATCGGAATAACAGGCGCAACCATGCTGCCTGACTGAATCGTAAATGGCTCTGTACCCGGCTCGATGTAGCTAACTTCGTTGCCACGTCGAATGACTTCACGAACAGGGCCGCTTAGATAAACAAGGTGTGCAAGTTGTTGGTCGTCGTTAACCGCATGGCGATAAACAAGAGGCTCAATACTGCTCTTCTTTATCAAAATGTAGGAGAGTTCGTAATTTAGATGCTGACTGGCCTCGTTCATTTGATGCAACAAGGCCTTTGCAGTGGTTTCCTCTGCAAAGGCTGTTGGAGACATCAAGCTGAACAGTGTCAGTGCACTGACCAGGATTTTCTTCATTCAATGTCCGATTCTAGATGTGCATCTTGCATTGGCGATGCATCACTGTTTAATCTTAGCTGCAGCTCATAATCTTCTAACAATGCATGAACGCGTTTGCGCTGCTCTTGCAAGTTAGCTTCAGATGCTGGTTTCTCAACAGAGTCACGCGTTAAACTTACTGGTTCCGCAGAACCGGCAAATGGAATCGTCTGGAGTACAGGCAACTGCTCTGGTGCTGCAGGGTCGCTACCACCATATTGTTGAACACCTAATACAACGGCTAATGAAACACACGCTGCCACGGCAACTTGTCCAAACTGTTGTAACCACGCCGGAAGCTGACGCTTCGCTTGCTGAGGTTTAGGTTGCTCTTCAATTGGAGCAACAGTAGGTTCAACATTCACTTGGTGCAGGTTCGACATTGAACCATGTGCAGGCTCGTTCTCAAGCGCTGCCGCTACACTATTAGCAATGTTCCACTCTGGAGTTTCTGGCGAATCCCCACGCATAACATCACCAATTAAATGGTAACTCTGCCAAGTATCCATGCTTTCTTGATCAGATTCTAGATCTACAATGAGAGCTTTATCGATCGTTTCACCATCCATGAGTGCCGAAAGCTTTTCTTTATCAGCCATTATTTTCACCATAATTATTACAAGTTCTAGCGTTGCAAAAGAGGTTTGATTTTCTTTTCCACCGCTTCACGAGCTCGGAAAATACGCGAACGTACGGTTCCTACAGGGCAATCCATTACTTCTGCAATCTCTTCGTAGCTCAAACCTTCGAGCTCACGCAACGTCATTGCAGTTTTTAAGTCTTCTGGTAGCGCTTCAATCGCTCCAAAAACAACTTGTTTCAATTCGTTTGACAGCGTTAAGTTCTCAGGGTTCGATATTTCTTTTAACGCGCTGCCTGTTTCGTAATATTCTGCATCTTCTGCATCTACATCGGTTGCTGGCGGCCTACGGCTTTGGGCAACGATATGATTTTTAGCAGTGTTCACGGCAATTCGGTATAACCATGTATAGAAGGCACTCTCGCCACGAAAGTTAGGTATCGCGCGGTAAGCTTTAATAAAAGCTTCTTGTGCTACATCAGGTACATCACCGGAATTATTCACGTATCGAGAGATAAGATTACAAACTTTGTTTTGATACTTAACCACTAGTAAGTTAAATGCCTGCTTATCTCCACTCTGAACTCGCTCAATCAACACTTGATCGGTTAGCTGCTCGTTCATTCGAGCGGGTACTCCTATTGTTATAACCCTCACCTTCACAGATATGGGGACTAATTATGCGAAATGTAGTATTGACACCACCGTCTACAAGAGCACTATTGTGACTAAGCCAAATACCGAAAGTTCCAACTTTCTTAAAATTATTTGCCATTATTGTTTCACAATGTGATGTAATAAAAATAGCTATCCCTATCAATTTGGGGAAACTTGAGCAAAAGCAATGGTATTGAGCAATTAAATATTTCTAGATAGCTGTCTATATATTGATTTTGCATAGCGTTTAAGGATGACTCTGGAGAGATTATAACAGTCTTAGCCAAACTCCTAAAACAAGACAAAGTCAATTGAGAGTGGACAACTCGACTATAGCCCGGGATTTAATAAGTTTTATGAACGCAAACCGTGAACATCAGTGTGATGTATTAGTGGTAGGAAGTGGTGCGGCAGGCTTGTCATTAGCCTTACGCGTAGCAGAACATGCAAAAGTAATTGTATTAAGCAAAGGACCACGCAGCGAAGGATCGACGTATTACGCACAAGGTGGTATCGCCGCGGTGTTCGATGAGTCGGACAGTATTGAGTCTCATGTAGAGGATACTCAAATCGCTGGGGCTGGGTTATGCGAAGAAGATACAGTTCAATTCATTGCTGAAAATGCGAAAGAGTGTGTGCAATGGCTGATTGATGGTGGTGTTCCATTTGATAAAGATGAGAACAGCACAGAAGGCCAACCAAAATATCACCTCACTCGTGAGGGTGGCCACAGTCACCGCAGAATTCTGCACGCTGCCGATGCAACTGGCATGGCGATGCAAACCTCACTACAAGATAACGTCAACAACCACCCAAATATCGAGATCTTCGAGCGCCACAATGCGCTGGATTTGATCACGGAAGATAAGATTGGTGGTTCAAAAGACAAGGTGATCGGTGCCTACATTTGGAACCGTAACCAAGAACATGTTGAAACCGTGCGCGCTAAGTTTGTTGTATTAGCAACAGGCGGCGCTTCAAAGGTTTACCAATACACCTCTAACCCAGATGTTTCTTCAGGTGATGGTATTGCTATCGCTTGGCGTGCGGGTTGTCGTGTGGCAAACCTTGAGTTCAACCAGTTCCACCCAACTTGTTTATTCCACCCAGAAGCGCGTAACTTCCTACTAACGGAAGCACTGCGTGGTGAAGGTGCTTACTTGCGTCGTCCAGATGGTTCTCGCTTTATGAAGGACTTCGATGAGCGCGGTGAACTGGCGCCACGTGATGTGGTTGCTCGTGCAATTGACTTCGAAATGAAGCGCTTAGGTGCCGACTGTATGTATGTTGATATCAGCCACAAGCCTGAAGAATTCATCACAGCGCACTTCCCGATGATCCATACTCGCTTGATGGACTTGGGCATCGACATGACCAAAGAGCCGATCCCTATCGTACCAGCCGCTCACTACACGTGTGGTGGTGTCATGGTGAATAAGCAGGGTCAAACCGACCTAACGAACTTGTATGCGATTGGCGAAGTGAGCTACACCGGCTTACACGGTGCAAACCGAATGGCTTCTAACTCACTGCTTGAGTGTGTGGTTTACGCATGGGCAGCAGCAAAAGATATCGTTGAGAACATCGACCAATCTCAACTGTGCGCTGAACTGCCAGCATGGGATGAAAGCCAGGTCACCAACAGTGATGAAGAAGTTATCATTCAACACAACTGGCACGAACTGCGCCTATTCATGTGGGATTACATGGGCATTGTTCGAACGGATAAACGACTAGAGCGAGCATTGCGTCGCATTCAGATGCTGCAACAAGAAACTCATGAGTACTACAGCTACTTCAAGGTTTCGAATAACCTATTAGAACTGCGTAACTTGCTACAAGTGGCAGAGCTAATGGTTCGTTGTGCAATGCAACGTAAAGAGAGCCGCGGCCTCCACTACACGTTGGATTACCCTGAACTTGCAGAAGACAGTGGCCCAACGATTCTGACGCCAGAGAAACGCCAATCATAATAATTGGTTAAACGTGCTTAGCGAATTAGCCGTCAGCGGAAAATGATTAAACGAAAGGGAGCCGAGTGCTCCCTTTTCTTTTGTCTAACGCTTTCTTTTATCTAATACTTTCTTTCATCGAATAGTTTGGCTTCTCTAGCGCGCTCGTTGTAAGTTCGCCAGAAAATGGCGATATTCTCGCTCGCAACAGCTGTCCCGCCAAAGCAGTACCGAGTGCCCACATTCAAACTGCAATTGAACGAAGAACTGCGCCCAGATCTTATCAACGGACTTGAGTCGGTAAGTTCGGTCATTGAGTCGAATATCACCATCCTCTCTGTAATCAAAACGCCCATAGACACTATTTAGAATCACATGATTGTTTCTGAACAAGCGGATCATTAAAGCTAAGCAATAAAGGCTGGCGGCAAGTGGAATAGAAGACAGGACGATGAAAAACAAAAGGCACCCCAAAATAGTGCCTTTTGCAAATAATGCGGAATACGAAGGGTTAAGCTGAAGCTTAACGAACCTTGCTGAGGTTGTGTGCGACAATTTTATCAACCATTGATGCATGGCCTAGGTTTTCACTGCGTCCGTGGCCCATTACCCAAGTAAACAAATCTGGATCATCACACTCTAATAGAGAAACAAACTCGCGCTGTTCCTGCTCTTGCAATGAATCAAAACACTCTTCGAAAAATGGCATGATGACTACATCAAGTTCTAACATGCCGCGACGGCAACCCCATTTAATTCGTGCTTTCTGCTCTGCAGTGTACATTGGCTATCCTCACCTATAATTTTTCTTTCTCGGAGTGTAACAAGTCATACGCCTTGCAACTACTATGTGAGTCACAGTCCCTATCTAAGCTCACAAAAAAACCTAGGCTGACAAAGAAACAGAACCGGATTAACATAGAGCCAAATAAAATTCTTAGGAAAGATAAAATGGATTGGAAAAACATATTTCAGCCACTCGCTCATACGCAAAATGAATCGCTTCCAGAACTGATGATGACACACGTATCAGACTGGAGAGCAATTACCATGATAGGCGATGACAAAAAGTCGTACCTACAGGGTCAAGTAACGTGCGATGTCGTCACTCTTCCTAATGATGAATCCACATTAGGCGCGCACTGTGATGCAAAAGGAAAGGTATGGAGTATCTTTCGTTTGTTCCACCACAACGGTGGCTACGCACTCATGCAACCTAAATCAGCGATTGAAGTCGAGCTCGTTGAAATCAAGAAGTACGCGGTGTTCTCTAAGGTCGATATCGAGCAAACGTCTGACGTTGTTATCGGTGTGATGGGTTCGTCAGCTAATCAATACATTGATTCTATTTCAGAAAGCCAAGGTAATGTGCGTGCTATCTCTGGTGGTACAGCGGTTCAAGTTGCAGATAACCGCTGGGCTCTACTTGTAACAGAAGAAGCCGCTGAAGCCTTGGTATCAAACAGCGCTGCGGAGAAAGTATCAGAAACACTTTGGCAATATCATGAAATTCTTGATGCTCAGCCTAACCTATCGAAAGCAGAGCAAAACGAGCACATCCCTCAAGCGCTTAACCTGCAAGCGATTGGCGGTATCAGCTTTTCAAAAGGCTGTTACACAGGTCAAGAAACGGTTGCTCGTGCTAAGTACCGTGGCATGAACAAGCGTGAGATGCGCATTGTGTCGGGCACAACTGCGGACGTGCTGTCGTTAGAAAACCCTATTGAACTGGAACGTAGTGTGGGTGAGAACTGGCGTGGCGCAGGCCGACTATTAAACGTCTATCAATTTGCTGATAACCGAGCGATTGGTTTGATGGTACTGCCAAACAACCTTGATGACGATGTTCAGCTGCGACTGACCGCGCAGCCTGATCAAACATGGAATATCCTGCCACTGCCGTACAGCCTTGACGACGAGTAACCACGTGGAAACGCAGATTACACAATGGCTGGATCAACAGCAGGTGAATTATCGCCTGCTGATGCAAAGCAAGCCAACCACCAGCATTGAAGAAACTACACAAGAGCGAGGCATCGACGCCTCTCAAATGGTGAAGTGCATCCTGCTCAAGGATATGGGCAACCAGTATGCGTTAGCCTGTACTGCTGGCGATCGCTCTGTCGACCCCAAGAAAGTACGCTCGGTACTGAATTGCCGTCGAATGACCTGCGTGTCGCTCGCTGATGTTGAAGCGATCACCGGTTTTAAAGTGGGTTGTGTTGGTCCGCTCGCTCTCAAGAGACACATGCCGATCATTTTTGATCCTTCCATTCAAAACAACTCGACCGTAACCATTAGCTCCGGCGACCGAATGGCTGGCGTTGCGCTGGATCTCAATGATCTTATGGCGCTATGTGCACCGACCGTCGCGGACATCAGTCGATGATCGTTTAGATCATGCTTCGCAAACTTCATTTTAATATTTCATTGAGTACATTTTTAGTGTGAACCTCGTCATAAGAAGAACACACCATTAATAAATAGTTACTCAAAATAAAAGCATAAGTAGTCACAAAGTTAAATTTGCGTTATTGTAAATTTACTGACTAGCTATTAAGCAAATCAGTGCAAGTGAATCCACTGAGTAACATCAGTATCCACTTTTGTGTAATGCATCTGTGACTATTCGCCCGTTTTAGACGGGCTTTTTTTTGTCCGAAATTTACAATTTGATTACACAAACAAAAAAATCCCGCCTATTCTTATACTTGTAACATTATCACTGCTTAATACTGAACAGAAAAGTTCACGGCAGTTCACTACTCAGTATTATTTTGGGGAGGAGCTCACGTAAAAATAGATATTTACTGAAGAAAGTGCTTAGAACAGCACAAATATCTAATTAACGTCAACGCTACTGCATATAACTCCATGCTTATCACAATTATTATCTCGGAGTTTTTCTATAATATGCAGGCTAGGTAAATATAAGGATAATTAAGAATGAGACTGTTTAAGCGCTATACACCGAGTATGATTGCTAAACATGTAAGTCGACTTTTCAAAGGACGAATCTACATTTACGGCGTAGGAAAATTTGAGTTTGATAACGGTAAGCTAGTGCTACCAGACCGAGCAGAAAAACGTCACTTTCAAACAGTGAAAGAAATAAATAGTGAAATCATGAAACTGCGCTGCGCGTACGCATGACCTGATTATCTACAGAATTAAAAACAAAAAGGGTTGGCATTATGCCAACCCTTTTTTCGTACCAATTTTCGTATCAATGATGATTCGATAAACCACCAGAACACTATGTCATTATCGATGAGTCACTGGACGCTTAGCTAAGTCAGGAAGATTGCCAGACAAACCCAGTGCGCGCTTCATGATCTCATCTTTCGCACCCGGTAATTGGCCCGCTAGCTTCATACCAATACCACGAATCAGCTTCTTAGCTGGGTTATCGCCTTCAAACAGATCTTTGAAGCCCTGCATTGAAGCAATCATTTTCGCCGCCTCTGCTTTTCTCCAGCGCTCATAGCCGCGAAGATTACGCTTGGTGCCAATATCCTCACCCGCAGACCATAGCTTTAACAGCTCTTGCGCTAAGCTTGCTGCGTCTAATAAGCCAAGGTTCACACCCTGCCCTGCTAATGGGTGAATGGTATGAGCAGCATCACCAACCAAAGCCACACGCTCTACCGCAAAGTCACGCGCATAACGCATGCGCAGTGGGAAAGCAAAACGGTCACCAACCACTTCGCACAATCCAAGCTTCGAGTCGAACTCTGCCGTTAGCTGCTTATTAAAATCAACATCCGACATGGATACCAGCTTCTCGGCACGATTTGGTTCCGTAGACCAAACAATCGAGCTCATGTTGCTTGGTTGCATTGGTAGGAATGCCAATGGGCCTTGAGGCGTGAAGATTTGACGAGCAACGCTGTGGTGCGGCTCTGTGGTTTTGATGTTCGCGACAATCGCACTGTGTCCGTAATCCCAATGTGTTAATGGGATATCTTGCTGCTTACGAACCCAAGAGTTTGCGCCGTCTGCTCCAACAACTAACTTAGCTGTCAGTGCTTGACCATTGTCCAATGTTAACCAAGCTTCACTTTCACCAATCGCCATCGTTTTACACGTTGCGGGCATATACAGGCTGACGTTGTCTTGTTTCTTAACCTGATCAAGCAGCGCTAATTGAATCACACGGTTTTCAACGATATGACCAAGATTAGGCTGAGCCAAGCGTGTCGAGTCAAACTCAATACGAGCGAAACTGTCTTGTTCCCACACTTCCATCGCTTGATACGGTGCAGCACGTCTTTGTTCGATACCTTGCCATGCACCTAGGTTACGAAGAATCACTTCACTAGAACGACTCAACGCGGATACACGCACATCAGGCAGCTCACTCAGCCCTTCACTAGGCGCTCTGCCTTCAATGACAGCGATTCTTAGGTCACTGTCTTTTAGGGCAGCAGCAAGCGCTAGGCCAACCATGCCACCACCAACAATCGCGATATCAACACTTTGCATCATTATTTATTACCTTATCTTTCTACTAGGCCAAGCGTATGACGCAAAAGTGGACCTTTAAGTGGTGGAAGGTTATCTATTACGGCTAACCCAAGATTACGCCCAATGCGAGCGGTCATATAATCGTTTGAGAACAGGTGAACTAGGCTTGAAGTCAACGTGATCATTGCGTCTCGGTCTTGTTCTCTACGCTTTCTAAAGTTAACAAGACCACGGTAACGACCTATATCATCTAACTGGGTACACAACTCTTCTGCCAAGGAAGCCACATCTCGGATGCCTAGGTTAAAGCCTTGCCCCGCAATTGGGTGAAGCGTTTGAGCAGCATTACCAACAATGGCAAATCGATGAGAGATATTTTGCTGTCGGTGACGAAGAATCAGAGGGTAACTCGCGCGCTTGCCGACCTTCTCTAATCGGCCAAGTCGCCAGCCAAAGTCATTCTGCAATTGCTCAAGAAATTCATTGTCGTTTAGCGTCATCACTTTTTGTGCTTGCTCTGGTGTTAAACACCAAACCAACGATAAACGGTTGTCACTCATCGGTAATAGAGCAACTGGCCCATGATGGGTAAAACGCTCAAATGCGCGACCTTGGTGAGGTTCACTCGCCACAATATTGGCAATCACAGCGACTTGCTCAAAGTCGTGCTCACTCAATGAGATATTGAGCTGTTGGCAACAGGTTGAGATTGCACCGTCAGCAGCAACCAGTAACTTAGTGGTTACTGTTTGCCCACTTGTCAGTTCAATCGTCGTCAACGCTTCTTCACGTTCAACTTTACTAACAGACTCAGGACAAAGCATGGTAATTGCCGCTTCTGATTCAAGTTTCTGCTGATAGATTCGACCCACATCTGCTAACTCGACCACGTAGCCAAGCGCATCTACAGCAAGCTCTTCACTGTAGATGTCTGTCATTCCGGCATGCCCGCGATCCGAAACATGGATATCTTTAATCGGGGTCGCGACCGGAGCGATAGATTGCCATAAGCGCAAAGAATCCAGGATCTGCACCGTGCCATAGGACAAAGCAATCGAACGAGAATCAAACCCAGGGTGAGCTTGATGATCAACCTGATAAGGCTCCACTACCGCAATCGACAGTGAACCTTGGCTTAGGTGATTCAAAGCAAGGGCTAAGGTTGCCCCTGCCATTGCGCCACCAGCAATTACAACATCATACTGAGCCATCATAACCTCAAACCGGCCAACGAATTAATGAATGGTAGGCGCCGCATCTTCAGATGGGCGAGCACCAAATTCAGCATGAATCGTTAGTGCACACGCTTTTACATGCTCAATAACGTGCTCTAGAAGCTGCGCTTGCTCTTCCAGATCATCTTCTTCGTCAATGCCTAGCTTAGCCATCTCTTCTAGATCAGCTAATGCTTCTTTTGTACTGTCAGACGCTTTGTTCAATTGAGCGCCAACCAAGCCTAGACCAGTAATGAAATGGTTAATCCAATCAGACACACCATCAGCCAAGTCAAATAGGCTTGCGCTTGCGTCTTCGTCAGGCAGCAACATAGACAATTCCATACCCGAACCTGTGATTTCACTGGTCGTTACTTTCAGTGTCGCTTCCGCTAGCGTTAATGCGCGATCTGGCCAACCCATGCCTTCATTGGTGTAATCGAAGATCAGTGGTTGCCAGCTTTTATCTGCAAGGCTTAAGCCTCCGCTTAACATACCCGTTAATAAACCGTGCATCTCAGCAGGGGTTACGGCTAGACTTGCCGATTGAAGTTCAGTCGCAACCGTTAGGTAGTCAGGTAAAGTAGTTTCGCTCATCAGATAGCTCGCTCAGTTATTCTTTATATCGATAGTATAATCGTACCACTTCACCCCAATTCTGGTAAGCATCGATCCCCAGCAATTGAAGGATGACTGACTACCAATTGTTCAATTTGCTGAATTACTGTGTGCTCAAGCTCTCATTTACAAACAGTCACTCTGAAAAGCTTGAATCTTAATAGCGGTTTACCTATAGTTTCTCCCTCAGAGGAGATTGCTTCCTCATCGGTACTTGCACTTTTTCTTTCTCAAAAAATGGCGAAGGGCAACAGCCTTAAAATAGCGCGTTAAAGAGTTCATCCATCATGAGTAATCAAGCGGTAGACGTTGAAATATTAGGAAAACTGACTCGAGTGAATTGTCCACCAGGGCAAGAAGAGTCATTGATTGCAGCGGCGGCCGATCTTGATAATCGATTGAAAGAGATGGCTGAACGTACTAAGGTAACCAATGAAGTGAAGCTGCTGACTATCGCAGCTCTGAATATTTGCTACGAATTACAAACCAAGAAGTTTGAAGCAAATGATGAACAAAACGCACTGACCGAGCGAATGGAACAGCTCACGACATCACTTTCAGATGTCCTCAGTAAAGTTAAGCACGGACAGCAATAGCGTACACAAAATTTACCCTGGAGTGTTTGTCAGAGGATTCACGTCCCCGAGCCGATAAGCAATCCCTAAGGGTTAGTACTTGAGTGCTATTGAGCATGCTCGGCCCGACCGAGAAGCCTACGGTAATCATTGCTGATCCGCCTTGAACTCGCTGGTTCAAGGGCCATCTATTCTCAACGGCACTTTGGGGTATCCCTTCTTATGAAGACGCTCACACGCAGCGAATTTCGCAAACAGATCCGTATCAAACGCAATGCCTTATCTGGCGACCAACAAACTCAATCCGGTATCGACTTAGTTAAGCAGTGCATGCAGCTTGATGAAATTCAGTCTGCTCAGCATATTGCCCTCTATATCTCTATCGATGGCGAACTCGATACTCAGCCTTTAATCGAATGGTTATGGGCGCAAGGTAAGGAAACTTATTTACCAGTATTGCACCCCTTCTCTGCCGGGCACCTGCTGTTTTTACACTACTCGCCAACCACACCGACGGTCTTGAATAAGTACGGTATTGTCGAACCTCAGCTCAATCAAATGCTGGTTAAACCTTGTCAGCAACTCGACCTTATTCTTACGCCCCTTGTCGGCTTTGACTCCCATGGCCATCGTTTAGGTATGGGCGGCGGATATTACGATCGCACCTTGGCAAAGTGGTTCGAGACGGGCGAAGGTGCAGCTCCTATTGGTTTGGCTCATGATTGCCAACATGTTGATACGCTACCGATTGAAGAATGGGACATTCCGTTACCTAAAATCGTGACTCCGAGTAAAACTTGGCAATGGGAAAACAACCATTAAAGCGCTATAATCGCGCCGCAAACGTTAACCTCGATATAGAAACGTTAACTCAATATCTAAACGTTAACTTCATCATTACGCAAACGATCAATTCAAAGCGCAAGACCTTATTCAGGAGAATGGCATGACTCAAGATGAAATGAAAAAAGCAGCTGGCTGGGCAGCACTTCAATATGTTGAAGAAGGCAGCATTGTAGGTGTAGGTACTGGCTCTACAGTAAATCACTTCATCGACGCACTAGGCACAATGAAAGACAAAATCAAAGGTGCGGTTTCAAGCTCTGTTGCTTCAACGCAGCGACTAGAAGAGCTAGAGATCAAAGTGTATGAGTGTAACGATGTCGCTAAGCTAGACATCTATGTTGATGGCGCAGATGAAATCAACCCAACTCGCGATATGATCAAAGGCGGCGGCGCTGCTTTGACTCGTGAAAAAATCGTAGCGGCTATCTCTGATAAGTTTGTGTGTATTGTTGACGGTACTAAAGCAGTTCATGTGTTGGGTAAATTCCCACTGCCTGTTGAAGTAATCCCAATGGCACGTTCATACGTGGCACGTGAGTTGGTTAAGCTTGGTGGTGACCCAGTTTACCGCGAAGGCTGCACAACCGATAACGACAACGTGATCCTAGATGTGTACGGCATGGCGATCGAAAACCCGAAACAACTAGAAGATATCATCAATGGTATAGCTGGTGTGGTGACGGTTGGTCTGTTCGCTCACCGTGGTGCTGATGTGGTTATCACCGGCACGCCTGAAGGTGCAAAAATCGAAGAATAAATAATAGAAGATTGAGTTTTTCTGTTACTTCATTACATACGGTGCCCTAGGGCGCCGTTTTTTTTGCTTTATTGCTGTAAAATTATGTCTTATTCCGTAATTTTCTTACCCAAAACATTTTTTTTTTGTTACTTTATTGTTCAGAAGACGCACAGGGAAAACGTTTGTCTCCTAACAAAGTGGTGAATTTGTTCCCCTTTCAGCCATTTTGTAGCACGTGCGCCGCATTTGCCCAACCTTTCCATTTTAAGGACGAGAACAATGGCCAAAGTTTCACTGGAAAAAGAAAAAATTAAAATTCTACTTCTAGAAGGTCTTCACCCTTCTTCTGTAGAAGTACTGCAAGCCGCTGGTTACACAAACATTGAGTACCACAAAGGCTCGCTACCGGAAGATGAACTTCTTGAAGCAGTAAAAGATGCTCATTTCATTGGTATTCGTTCTCGCACTAATATCTCCCAAGAAGTTATTGATGCAGCTGAAAAGCTGGTTGCCGTCGGTTGTTTCTGTATTGGTACTAACCAAGTCAACCTTCAAGCAGCAGCAAAACGCGGTATCCCTGTGTTCAACGCACCGTTCTCAAACACTCGAAGCGTTGCTGAGCTCGTTCTTGGTCAGGTTCTATTGCTACTACGTGGCATTCCAGAAAAGAACGCGCTTGCACACCGTGGCATCTGGAAAAAGAGTGCCGACAACTCTTACGAAGCCCGTGGTAAGCGTTTAGGTATTATTGGCTACGGTCACATCGGTACTCAACTGGGTATTATTGCTGAAAACCTTGGCATGCGTGTTTACTTCTACGACATTGAAAACAAACTGTCTCTGGGTAACGCAACGCAAGTTCATACCATGACGGAATTACTGAACAAGTGTGACGTAATCTCTTTGCATGTACCTGAAACCAACGAAACAAAAGACATGATGGGTAAAGAAGAGTTCGAGCGCATGAAGCCTGGTTCTATCTTTATCAACGCAGCTCGTGGCACGGTAGTCGATATTCCTGCTCTGTGTGGCGCTCTGGAGTCTGGACACCTTGCAGGTGCGGCTATTGATGTTTTCCCAACAGAACCAAAAACCAATGCAGACCCGTTTGAGTCTCCATTAATGCAGTTCGATAACGTGATCCTAACGCCTCACGTGGGTGGTTCAACTCAAGAAGCACAAGAGAACATTGGTGTTGAAGTTGCTGGTAAGCTAGCGAAATACTCTGATAACGGCTCTACGCTATCAAGTGTTAACTTCCCTGAGGTATCACTACCACTGCATACTGGAACGTCTCGTTTATTACACATTCACGAAAACCGCCCAGGCATCCTAACTCAGATCAACACCATCTTCGCTGAGGAAGGGATCAACATCGCGGGTCAATACCTACAGACTGCGGCTGATATGGGTTATGTCGTTATCGATGTAGAAGCCGATCGCTCTGAAGAAGCACTGCTTAAACTGAAAGAGATCGAAGGCACAATCCGTGCTCGTCTTCTTCACTAATCATCGCACTCAAAATGCATAAAAAAGGCTCTCATCATGAGAGCCTTTTTAGCATTTGGCCTATCGTAGGTAATTAGGTCGTCATGATCCAAAACCTTCTATAGCACTGTCATTACTCTTCGATCTGGTAGATCACATTCACGCGATCACGAATGGTGATCGTTGAGTCTTCATAAGAGTTCGATTCTGTTCTTGCATCCATCGCCATTGAACGCATGAGTACTGGCTGAGAAGATTGGGCGTTGTAATCCACGCGCCATACATCACCTAACTCGCGCTCAAAACCACTCGCCAATGATTTAGCTTTTGATGTCGCATCTTTAATGGCTTCTAAGCGCGCTTGCTCTTGATACTTAGCTTGGTCGCGAACTTGCAGTTGGATGTTGTCGATCTGATTAATGCCTTCTCCAATCGCAATATCCATGTACTCATTAAGATTAGCTAGCTCAGTCACTTGAACGGTCACATTACGTGAGGCGCGGTAGCCAACCAGTTCCGGTTTGCCATCTTTCGGGTAATGATATTGAGGAGATAAATACAGGTTAGAGCTGTGTACACTCGCCTCATCAACACCAGCTTGATGTAGCTTGTTTAGAAAGCCTGTCACGACTTTATCAACGGTATTTTTAGCCTGTTCAGCAGTCATCGTCGATTCCACGACTCTCACAGAGAATGTCGCCATATCAGGTGTAGCGATCACTTCACCATAGCCTGTCGTTGAAATATGAGGAAAGGATGGAGAGTCAGCCAATGATGGAAAACTCACAGCACTCAACGCCGCAGTAAGAGTAAGAGACGTTGCTAACATCTTTGGTACAAGCTTCATTAGGTATGACCTATGCTAAACAAATGTCCTTTCATCATAGAGCAATTTATCGTTTAGCCAATCCAGAGCACACACTTCTAACAGAACTTTGACGCTGAAAAAACCAACAGTTTACTGAGGTAAGTGATTGTGAGCAAAACTCAATATTGCTTGGGATACCTCTTTTAATACTCCGCTCTCAAGCTGCCAATGGTGCCAATAGATGCGATAAGAGAGCAGAAAGCCAGGGGTAATATCCATCAGAGCACCAGACTCGAGCTCATCGATAATCTGTAATCGGGGGATCAAGCAATAGGCTACACCCGATAATGCCAAGCGCACAAATGCTTCTGAACTGCCGACTGTATGATTGATCACACTGTCTCTCGGGACGTTAAAATGATCATGCAGAAACTTCTTATGCAGATCATCGTATTGATCATAGGAAACCGCAGGTGCTTTGCTTAAGGTGGCGTAGTTTACGCCCTCTGCAAAGTAACGCTGATGAAAGTCAGGGCTAGCCACGCACACATAATCCATCCTACCGAGATAGTCAGCACTGCAGCCAGGAATCGCTTGAGACTCCAAACTGATTGCACCGGCCACCTCGCCACTTTTAATCTTTTCAATGGTTCTCGACTCACCATGAATCGCGAGGTTCAACTCGACTTGGCGAGACTTAATCACATCCGACAAAGCTGGTAGCAACCATGTCGCCAAACTATCAGCGTTGGTGGCTATGGATATCGATAGTGGTTGATTACCCTCTTCATTCATCAACTCAGGCACAAGCTCGTGCTCTAACAAACGAACACGGCGATATAAGCCCAGTAGTTTTTTACCCGCAGGCGTTGGCCTAGGCGGGCTTTCTCTCACCAAGGCTGGCTGAGCCAACCACCTTTCCAGCTGTTTGATGCGTTGAGATACCGCCGACTGGGAGATATATAACTGCTCAGCAGCCCTTTCGAAGCTACGTTGTTTTACTACAGCATCCAGTGCTTCAATCCATTTATAATCCAATCCGCGCATCAATTTGCTTCCTTTTTAAGCTAACTCATCACCACATTAGCAACTCTAATAATGGATTAAAATCATTAATTATACTTATTTAAAGGGTCAGAGTATCTTCGCCATATAGCACGTAAATATCGTTAAATAAGTGGAGGTTAAAATGAGTTTTTGGGTTTTATTACAAGGTTTTGGTCTAGGGGCAAGTATGATTATCCCTATTGGCGCTCAGAATGCGTACGTCCTAAATCAAGGGATAAAACGCAATCATCATTTAACGACAGCAACGATTTGTAGCCTGCTCGATACTCTGTTTATCTCATTAGGCATTTTTGGCGGCGGAGCGATCTTGTCGCAAAATGAATTACTGCTTACCTCAGTGACACTAGGTGGCATCGCTTTTCTGACTGTGTATGGTTTGCTCTCACTACGCAGTGCATTCAAAGTGCGCACCAGTGATGAGTCGAAAGGTGAGATATTAGCGCGTGGCAAGCGCACCGTTATTTTAGGGGCATTGGCAGTAACAGTATTAAACCCACATCTCTATTTGGATACCGTGGTAATTCTTGGATCCATTGGTGGGCAATTTGAAGGCAACGACAGAATTGCATTTGCTATGGGGACTATATTGGCTTCGTTCGTCTGGTTCTATTCTTTGTCATTAGGCGCTGCAAAACTAGGCCCGACGCTATCTAAACCTAAGGTTAAGAAAGGCATTGATATCGCAGTCGCAACCATGATGTTCGCCATAGCAACGGTGCTTACCGATGGACTTATTGAGCAATACTGGTAAATCTATTTAGCTTCATGAAACCAACAAAAAAGGCGGATAACCTAAGTTATCCGCCTTTCCTTATAAAAGCTTATAGTTATAAAAACTAACTAGGAATTAAGCTTCTACTTTATTCATGTGTACATCCATTTGCGGGAATGGAATTTCGATACCCTCGTTATCCAAGCCTTCTTTGATTGCTTGCATCAGGTCGAAATAAACATTCCAGTAGTCAGCAGTGCTAACCCATGGACGAACAACGAAGTTAACTGAAGAATCAGCAAGCGTATGAACACCAACTTGAACGCCAGGTTCTTTCAGTACACGCTCATCAGATTCACAGATCTTAGTCAGTAGCGCTTTTGTCTTCTGAAGATCAGCGTTGTAAGAAACACCAATCATTAGATCAATACGGCGCGTCGCATGACGAGAATAGTTTGTGATTGGGCTGCCGATAACGCTACCGTTAGGTACTACAACCATTTTGTTGTCTGGCGTTGTTAGAACCGTTTGGAAGATTTGAATAGAATCAACTGAACCTGCCACACCACCAATTTCCACATAGTCACCAGACTTAAATGGACGGAATGCAACGATAAGTACACCAGCAGCAAAGTTAGATAGTGAGCCTTGTAGTGCAAGACCAACGGCTAAACCAGCCGCACCAATAACAGCAACTACAGATGCCGTTTGAACACCTAAACGACCAAGTGCAGCAATTAAAACAATCACAAACAACAAGTAACGAACTAAACCATGGACGAACTCCACAACTGCTCGGTCCATTTTCTTCTTCTGAAGAACCTTAGACACGCTATTCGCTACTGCTTTAACAATAAGGTTACCAATAAATAGAATTATCAGTGCTGAAATGATATTTACGCCATATTGGATAAATAAATCTGAATTATTTGTTAACCACTGCTCTGCTTGAGACAAACCATCCACAAGTGGAGTCTCAATCGCTGTCGAACTATCAGCCATAATGTGCATCCTCTATATAATATGCTATGGGCTAAACTGCCTTAAGCCTCATTTACTCTGCAATATAATAAACAGTGTAATTACCGTTAAGTCATTGTGTTAAAAGTAAATTAAAGCCAAGTCCTTTTATAAACTGAACCAAGTTCAGTTTTTCGGCACGATATCCTATCTTTGACAGATTGCAAAGTCATATTTATGTAAGCTTTTGAATTATTAAAACTTACCGATAAACACAAATACCGATAACTAAAAGACTACGAAATTTATTCACCGCACGCTAGGTTTTTCACATATTTAGTACAAGTTTTTATCAGATATAAAAAAACCCGCTCAATGAGCGGGTTTTTAAAACTTAAAGAGTACTTAATTCAAAGAATTATAGTACGTCTACAGCGTTAAGGTCAGCAAATGCTTTCTCTAGACGAGCAACCATTGAAGCTTGACCAGCACGTAGCCATACGCGTGGATCGTAGTACTTCTTGTTTGGAGCAGCTTCGCCAGTTGGGTTGCCGATTTGACCTTGTAGGAAATCGAAGTTGTCAGCAGAGTACTGACGGATACCGTCCCAAGTTGCCCACTGTGTATCAGTATCGATGTTCATTTTGATAACACCGTAGCCGATAGACTCTTGGATTTCTGCTTCAGAAGAACCAGAACCACCGTGGAATACGAAGTTTAGAGCGTTAGGTGCGATACCGAACTTCTCTGCACAGTATGCTTGAGAGTCACGTAGGATAGTTGGAGTAAGTACAACGTTACCAGCTTGGTAAACACCGTGTACGTTACCGAAAGATGCAGCGATAGTGAAACGTGGGCTAACAGCCATTAGTTTCTCGTAAGCGTATGCTACGTCTTCTGGAGAAGTGTAAAGCTCAGATGCGTCCATATCAGAGTTATCAACGCCGTCTTCTTCACCACCAGTACAACCAAGTTCGATCTCGATTGTCATGTTCATTTTAGCCATGCGCTCTAGGTACTTAGCACATGTTTCGATGTTCTCTTCTAGAGACTCTTCAGAAAGGTCTAGCATGTGAGAAGAGAATAGAGGCTTACCAGTTTGTGCGAAGAACTCTTCACCAGCGTCTAGTAGACCGTCGATCCATGGAAGAAGTTTCTTAGCAGCGTGGTCAGTGTGCAGGATAACTGGAACACCGTAAGCTTCAGCTACAGCGTGTACGTATTTTGCACCAGCTACAGCGCCAAGAACTTGTGCGCCTTGACCTTCAAGTTTAACGCCTTTACCTGCGAAGAATGCAGCGCCGCCGTTAGAGAACTGAACAACTACTGGAGCTTTAACTTTAGCAGCTGCTTCTAGTACTGCGTTTACAGAGTCAGTACCAACAACGTTTACAGCAGGAAGAGCAAATTTGTTTTCTTTTGCTACTTCAAATACTTTCTGTACGTCATCGCCAGAAATCACACCAGGTTTTACAAAATCGAAGATCTTAGACATGGAAATAGTCCTATTTATTCTATCGTTTTAAGATTAAAAAACTTAAGTTTAAAAACTTGCAATCGTTTGCTCACAACTTATGCCATTCTAGCAAAAAAGTGTGATATGCAGCAAACGTTAAAAGGCGAGATTCACATCTCGCCTTTCTAAATCAATTATGCTTTAGCACGCTCTTCAAGCATTGCTACTGCAGGAAGTACTTTACCTTCAACGAATTCAAGGAAAGCGCCACCGCCAGTAGAGATGTAAGAAACGTCAGCTTTGATACCGAACTTATCGATAGCTGCTAGCGTGTCACCACCACCTGCTACAGAGAAACCTGCAGACTCAGCGATTGCTTTAGAGATACCAGCTGTACCCGCTTCGAAGTTCTTGAATTCGAATACGCCTACAGGGCCGTTCCAAAGGATTGTTTTCGCGTTGCCGATGATTTCAGCTAGTGCCGCAGTTGAATCTGGACCAAGGTCGAAGATCATGTCGTCGTCTTGAACTTCAGAAACGTGCTTGATTTCAGCTTCTGCGTTTTCGTCGAATGCTTTAGCACATGCAACGTCAGTTGCTACTGGGATAGCACACTCTTTCATTAGCTTTTGAGCCGTTTCAACTAGGTCAGCTTCGTATAGAGACTTACCTACGTTGTGGCCTTCAGCAGCGATGAATGTGTTCGCGATACCACCACCAACAACAAGCTGGTCAGCAATTTTAGAAAGAGATTCTAGAACGGTTAGTTTAGTAGAAACTTTAGAACCACCAACGATAGCCACTAGTGGGCGAGCTGGGTTGTCCATTGCTTTACCAAGCGCTTCAAGCTCAGCAGCTAGAAGAGGGCCAGCACATGCTACAGGAGCGTAAGTACCAACGCCGTGTGTAGAAGCTTGAGCACGGTGAGCTGTACCGAATGCATCCATTACAAAGATGTCACATAGTGCAGCGTATTGCTTAGAAAGTGCTTCTTCGTTCTTCTTCTCGCCTTTGTTGAAACGAACGTTTTCAAGAACAACAAGTTCACCAGCGTTTAGCTCTAGGCCGTTTACGTAATCTTTAGCTAGTTTAACTTCGCAGTCTAGTGCGTCGTTTAGGTAGTTAACTACAGGAGCTAGAGAGAACTCTTCGTTGTATTCGCCTTCAGTAGGACGACCAAGGTGAGAAGTAACCATTACCTTTGCGCCAGCTTCTAGGCAAAGTTTGATAGTTGGTAGAGATGCAAGGATACGTGCATCTGAAGTTACTTTACCGTCTTTTACTGGTACGTTTAGGTCAGCACGGATAAATACGCGTTTACCTGCAAGTTCCAGGTCAGTCATCTTGATCACAGACATGATTTGTCCTCTCAAATTTAAATAAATATAAAGTTTTGGAAACTCAGCAACCCTGCTAAGCCTATAAATTATTCAACTGGTAATTCTTTCACTACTAATAATATGTGGACTCTTAGTATTTATTTCAAGCTAAAAAATAAATAATCCGCACATTTGCTTCTAGGTCTTACTTCTTGCCTTCAGAAGCTTGCATTGCAAGAACCGTATCCAGCATTCGGTTCGCAAAGCCCCATTCATTATCACACCACACTAGCATTTTAACTAAGTGGCCGTTGCTCACTCGCGTTTGTGAACCATCAACGATTGCGCTATGGGGATCGTGATTAAAGTCGATGGAAACGAGCGGCGCTTCAGTATAGTCAACTATATTGTGTAATGTACACTGGGATGCATTAACAATGGTTTGATTTACGTCATTAACTTTCACATTTGCATTAATTGTGACACTTAAATCCATCGCTGTTACGTTTACCGTCGGCACACGCACAGATATAGCTTCAAATTTGTTGGAAAATTTCGGGAAGATTCTTTCAATACCTTTATGCAACTTGGTATCGACAGGAATGATCGATTGGCTTGCTGCTCGAGTACGACGCAAATCGCTGTGGTACGCATCGATAACTTGTTGATCATTCATTGAAGAGTGAATAGTCGTAATCGTACCGGACTCGATACCAAAGGCGTCATCAAGAACCTTAATGATAGGGACAATACAGTTGGTGGTGCACGAACCATTGGAAACGATTTGGTGGTCCGCTTCGATGGTATCGTGGTTCACACCATAGATAATGGTGTTATCGAGGTCATTGGCACCGGGGTGAGAAAACAGTACCTTTTTCGCCCCTGCAGCAATGTGCGCGAGGCCGTCATCTCGGCAACCATAAACACCGGTACAATCGAGAACGATATCCACCTCAAGGTCACGCCAAGGCAACAGCTCAATATCAGCAAGATGTAAGATACGAATGGTATCAAACTCACCCTTGTCTTCAGCACCAATGCCATGATGGACATAAATGTGCTCTTGATCGTTAGAGATTTTCTTACCGAAGCGGCCGTGACTGGTGTCGTACTGCAATAGGTGAGCCATAGCGTCAGGCTGAGCAAGCTCATTGACCGCTACTACTTTGATTTGTTGGCTTTTGCCACTTTCATAGACAGCGCGCAATACATTACGCCCTATTCGTCCAAATCCATTTATCGCGACTTTTAGCATAGTTCCGTACATCTAACCAAAATTTCGTGCAACAGATGATAACTGAATCCTACCCAAAAGGCATTACTTGAATAACTCAGCTTGTTCATGACAGATTGATCTGTTGCTTATAGAGATGAGTCTAGGAGAAACAAATCCCAGAGACAAAAAACCGAGCTCAGCGCTCGGTTTTTTATTCATTTCATTGTTAGCACTAAGCTAGCAATCAATGATTAAGCAAGAAGCTCTTTCGCGGTGTTTACTACGTTTTCAGTAGTGAAACCGAACATCTTGAATAGCTCGCCTGCTGGTGCAGATTCGCCGAACGTTGTCATACCGATGATCTTGCCACCGAAACCAACGTACTTGTACCAGAAGTCAGCGATGCCAGCTTCTACTGCGATACGAGCAGTAACGTCAGATGGAAGTACAGACTCACGGTATTCAGCATCTTGCTTGTCGAACGCGTCAGTTGCAGGCATAGATACTACGCGTACTGCTTTACCTTCAGCGGTTAACTGTGCAGCAGCTTCAACAGCAAGCTCAACTTCAGAACCTGTTGCAATGATGATTAGCTCAGGCTTGCCTTCACAATCTTTCAGGATGTAACCACCCTTAGCGATGTTAGCTACTTGCTCAGCATTACGATCTTGTTGTGCAAGGTTTTGACGAGAGAAGATTAAAGATGAAGGACCATCTTTACGCTCAATAGCCAGTTTCCAAGCAACAGCAGACTCAACTTGGTCACATGGGCGCCATGTGCTCATGTTTGGCGTTAGACGTAGAGAAGCGATCTGTTCAACCGGTTGGTGAGTAGGACCATCTTCGCCTAAGCCGATAGAGTCGTGCGTGTAAACTTGGATGTTCTGAACTTTCATCAGAGCAGCCATACGCATTGCGTTACGCGCGTATTCCATGAACATTAGGAACGTTGCGCCGTATGGTACGAAACCACCGTGCAGAGCGATGCCGTTCATGATAGCCGTCATACCGAATTCACGTACACCGTAGTGGATGTAGTTACCAGAGAAGTCAGTTGCTTCAAGAGACTTAGAGCCAGACCACATAGTTAGGTTGGAAGGCGCTAGGTCAGCAGAGCCGCCCATGAATTCTGGAAGCATTTGACCAAACGCTTCTAGAGCATTTTGAGATGCTTTACGTGAAGCAATGTTTGCAGGGTTAGCTTGAAGATCAGCAATGATTGCGTTTGCTTTCTCTTCCCATTGTGCTGGAAGTTCACCGTTAGTACGACGTTTGAATTCTGCTGCTAGCTCTGGGTAAGCCGCTGCGTATGCGTCAAACTTAGCATTCCACGCCGCTTCTTTTGCTGCGCCCGCTTCTTTCGCATTCCACTCAGCTGCGATATCTGCTGGGATTTCGAAAGGACCGTGTTCCCAACCAAGTGCTGCTTTAGTTGCTGTAATTTCATCAGCACCTAGTGGAGCGCCATGGCAGTCGTGCGTACCAGCTTTGTTTGGAGAACCAAAACCGATGATAGTTTTAGTACAGATAAGCGTTGGACGAGGGTCTGCTTTAGCTGCTTCGATAGCTGCATTGATTGCTTCCGGATCGTGACCGTCTACTGCTGGGATTACGTGCCAGCCGTATGCTTCAAAACGCTTAGGAGTATCGTCAGAGAACCAACCTTCCACTTCACCATCGATAGAGATACCGTTGTCATCCCAGAAAGCAACTAGCTTACCAAGACCTAGCGTACCAGCTAGTGAACATGCTTCGTGAGAGATACCTTCCATCAGACAGCCATCACCCATGAATGCATAAGTGTAGTGGTCTACGATGTCGTGGCCTTCTTTGTTGAACTGTGCAGCCAGTGCTTTCTCTGCCATTGCCATACCAACAGCGTTAGTGATGCCTTGACCTAGAGGAC